>NZ_JARMMC010000015.1:0-76850 GCF_036216745.1 Fictibacillus sp. B-59209
CAATCAACTTGTCAATGAAGCCTATTTACAAAAAGATTCCCAAAGCAACAATCTTTTAGAAAAGAGCCTTAGGGAAAGACCTATTCCGAAATACCTAGATCACGATACAGTTTCTCAAACAGCTCAACAGGAATGGAAAAGCAAGTCGTTTTTTCGTTTCGCCAGTACGTCGTCAAAACCACTTGATTGCCTTTGTGTTCAGCTTCAAATAAGGCATTTTCTTCTTTATCCCGGACTTCAATGTAGCTGGTTCCGTTTCGTTTTTCTTTTTGTTTGTAGTCATAGTTTAAATGCATGAGAGGCACCCCTTTTGTAAAATATTTCTATATAAATAGTTTAGCATAAAAAAAGCAGCGACCCTCCTGCAAGGATCACTGCTGTCATCTTAAAGTTCGAGCTGTTCTTTTAACGTGGTTTGAATCTTGGTTTTCTCGTCTTCCGGCACGATGAGGTAGTAAATGCCGCCGATTCGCTGGCCTTGGCCTTTAATCTCGATGTTTTCTACATTTTTACGTGCGCCTTTATACTTCGATTGAATGTCTTTCATTTCGTCAAACTTCATGTTTGTCTTTACATTAGTGCCGACTACGTCCAGAATGTCGCCCATCTTTGTAACCGAAGAAATTTGTGCTCCTTCGTTTATGATTGCGCTGATCACCTGGCGCTGGCGTTCGTTACGGCCAAAGTCACCCTGTGGATCCTGTTTTCTCATACGGGTATAAGCAAGCGCTTCTTTTCCGGACAGCTTCAGCTCGCCTTTAGGGAACGAGTAGCCATCGTAATTAAACGCCAGACGTTCGTTATCTACAGTGACGCCTCCAAGGGCATCCACGATTCCTTTGAAGCTTTCCATGTTTACTTTTACGAAATAATCGACGGGCACGTCCAGGAAGTTTTCAACGGTCTTGATCGCCATTTTTGTTCCGCCAAATGCATACGCATGGTTGATTTTATCTTCTCGGCCTTTTCCAACGATTTCTGTGCGCGTATCACGCGGGATGCTGGTCATTACCATTTTGTTTGTATTCGGGTTAACGGTGACAAGAATTAGCGTATCGGATCGGCCGCGGTCACCTTGCCGCTCATCGACACCCAAAATCAAGATAGAAAGCGGGTCGCCTTTAGAGGGAGTAAGCTCTTTCTTTCGTTTAGAGGAACCGTCCCATGTAGAGTTGTCGTGCATTTTGTTGGCCGTATTTTTCACCGAGCCATAAACATAGTAGAAACCGCCTGCTCCAATGAGCAAGAGAACTCCAAGTATAATCAGTGTAACTTTTAAGCTCGTGCGTTTTTTCTTGCGCTGCTGTTTTGCTGAACGTCTGTCCATTTCATCAACCTCTTCTTTAAAATTAAAAACGACTGTATACAATTTTTGGAATATAATAGTTTAAAAGTTGCAATATCTTTTATAATATAACAGAAAATGACAGGTTTGTTTAAAAATATTTCAAAATTTACACATTCCTCAGGATTGGTTGGAGCCTAAGGTTGGGCACTTCATTAGGCTGGTTGCCTTCAATTTACAAGTTTCCGCAAATGACATGCATTATTTGTCATTTATTTTCAGTATAAACCGAACATATATTCGCATATAATAAGGTGAGGAAGGTGATGAATATGCTTCGGGACCGCGGAAAGATGAAATGGCAAGGGATGTTTATGCCTGAGCATGTGAAGGGTTTAAGGGAGTTTGACTGGGATCATAAAAAGAAGACAAAACCGGAACTGGATGAACAGCAATACGAGCTGATGGAAGAGACGATCTGTGAAGCGATGGCTGAAGATTTGGATCTGTGTATGACCATTTTTGAAAAAGGGGACTTTCATTTATTGATCGGGAAGGTCCATTATGTAGATTCCTATAAAAAAGAGCTGCGCATCGTAGATTTCCACCATGAGGTCCATCGAGTGAAGATGTCTGATCTGGTGGATGTGAAAATAAAATAAGGAGGAGTAAAATTGGTGCCATAAATTTGGTGCCAGGCACCGCTCTTTGACATATGTCAAAAGCGGGTGCCTGGCACCAATTTTTTATTTCGTTAATGCATTATAGATGTTGGCTTCTCCAGACCCGAATAGCGGATCTTGTCCCACTTTTCCGAGATCGACAGCTGTCTGGCGCAGCTTGGCCTGAACTTGTGCTGGCGAATATTCAGGATGCTGTGATTTGATGACCGCTGCGATACCGGCTACTTTCGGTGCAGCCATGGAAGTACCGTGAAGAAGGGCATAACCTTTTAAGTTTCCTGTTACATAGGGTGCCAGGTAGGTTGGCCAGGTTGAGAACGCGCGGTACTTAAAGTCACGCTTATCAAGATAATTTCCTTTTGGATTTTGGCGGTATAGGGCATCGTATGTCGGGCCGTTGTCGCCGCCAGGAGCAGCTACATCAATCACGCTTCCGTAGTTGGAATAGAACGCAATTTTATCCTTAGACCACTCATTGGAAGAGGATACCGTAACGACTCCAGGAACCTGGGCAGGTGCTACACGGGAAGGTCCTTTAATATCCAATCCGTACGTTTCCTTCCAGTAAGCTTGCATGTCATGGATATCGTTCAAGTTGCGGGAGTCATTGCCGGCAGAAACGACTACCGTCACACCTTTTTGCGTAGCGTACTGCATGGCACGGTGATAAGCCACCATGGAAGCGGAATCGCCTTTGTCGCCAAGATTGTTTGCCATCCAGCGCCATCCGCCAAGGCTCATGTTGATGACCTCAACTCCATCGTTCGCTGCAGACACGATCGCATCGGTAATCCATGATTGCTGGGCACCGCCTGTAGCACCGAAAACCCGGTACGAACGTACGGTTAAGTTCGGGCCAACGCCGTATACTTTACCGTTACCAGCAATGGAACCGGCTACGTGTGTTCCATGGCCGTTTTGGTCCCGGGCATCTTTCGTGCCAGGTACAAAGGTTTTACTGCCTGCAAGATCTGCATTTTCTTTTAAATCAGGGTGATTGAAGTCCATTCCGGTGTCGATGATCCCGACGACCGTGTTATGGTTTCCTTTGTTGATGTTATAGGATTTAAAATCGTTCGTGATCTTCTTTATATCCCACTGGAGATCATGGTAGTTTTGGCTAGGATCGTTCCAGTTGGGCTGCGGAATGGATGTAATGGGTTGTCCGTCAGCTGGATTTGGATCGTCTTCCAAATAAACTTCCAATTCTTTGTCCGCGGCTTGTACATTTGAATCTGCCTTCACTTTGGCAAGAAAATCAGGGGAGGATGATTTGGCTTCTACAACACCAATTTCCTCAACGACACGTTCCACAGAACCGCCGGCTTGTTCAATTTTTGCAGAAAGGTTGGAAGGGACGTTGTTGCCTTTATACGTTAGAAGATAATGCACCTGTGAGGCTGATTCCTCAGCGCTGGCAGGCTGGGAAACAAGTCCCGAAAACAGTGAGAATGACAGGGCTGAGCACATTGAAAGTACAGCAAGCTTTTTCTTCAAATTTCTATCCCCTTTTCATCAATATTAGACTGCAGTTAATATTTATCAAAAAACATCAGAAAATTGTGTCGAATTACTTTGTAATAAAAAATTTTATTTTCGACAATACGAAAAGTGGGGTTACAAAATTGGTGCCAGGCACCGCTCTTTGACATATGTCAAAAGCGGGTGCCTGGCACCAAAATATTATTTAGCAAATATATGATTGCCGATTCGGGTAACGCTTGGGCGTGAAAAGATCCAGTTGTTCGATGCAAGGTGAGGATTGTAATAGAAAATAGAACCGTGTGTAGGGTCCCAGCCTTTCATGGCATCAATGGCAGCACGATAGGCGGAAGAGTTAGGAGAGATATTATACTGTCCATCATGGACGGCAGTGAAAGCGTTGGTCTGGTAGACGACATTAAACGTATCTTTTGGAAAACGTGAATCTTCAAGGCGGTTTAGGATGACCGCAGCTACGGCGACTTTCCCGAGGTAGGATTCCCCGCGCGCTTCTCCGTTGACTACCCTTGCCATAATTTCGACATCGTTTAACTTACCGAATGTGCGCGGGCCGGCAACTCCGTCAGGAACAATGCCAGTGGCCAGCTGAAAATTAGCAACAGCATACTTTGTGAGAGGTCCATAATAGCCGGTAACAGGACCATGAAAGTAGCCTGCATTCTTCATGCGGCTCTGCAGGGTCTTAACCTCATTGCCTGTACTTCCCTTACCCAGCGTTTGTGCGTACGATAAACTTGGTGTTGCGGCTAGCGTGAATACCATAACAATCAGAATCAGCATTTTTTTTACCATTTTCATCAAAACACATCACCTCTCGCTATTTTTTGCACTACCATTTTACAGTAACAAACAAATAGGAAAATATTATCCATCAATGGGTTTATTTTATAGTAAGCAAGAAGTATGCTTTTTAAAAAATTGGTGCCAGGCACCACAAATTACACAAGTGTGTAATTGAGGTGCCTGGCACCGTTTACCGTTTACAGCATGATGCCGCTTTTTAGTTCCTGGACAATATTTGGGGGCTCGTTTCCGGTAACTGCAGCGACCAGGTTTTTGGCAGCGAGCATGGCCATATCGAACCTCGTCTGGTGAGTCGCTGAACCGATATGAGGCAGGGTCACCACGTTAGGAAGCTTCAACAGCGGATTGCTTGTTGAGACGGGTTCCTGGTCAAATACATCGAGACCGGCAGCCAGGATTTCTTTGTTTTGAAGAGCTTGGATCAAGGCGTTTTCATCGACCGTCTGTCCGCGTGAAGTGTTGATGAAGATGGCGGATTTTTTCATGAGTGCAAATTGCTCTTGACCCATAAGGTGCTTCGTCTCCTGAGTAAAAGGAACCATTAACAGTACGAAGTCTGAAGTTTGCAGCAATTCCTCCAGCGGGACATAGTCAGCATCCAGAATCTTTTCTGATCCAGGTTTCCTGTGCCGGTTATGATACTGAATGTTCATATTAAAGCCGAATTTGGCGCGCTTTCCAATAGCCTCGCCAATTCTGCCCATGCCGATGATACCCAATGTTTTTCCGTGAACATCGACACCGAAGAGCGGTTCATCGTCTTGATCCTCCCACTTCCCGTCCTTCACCAGCTTGTCCAGTTCGGGGATGCGCCGTGCTGCGGACAGCATTAAGGCCAGAGCCAGATCAGCCACCGTTTCATTGAGAACATCAGGGGTATTCGTACCCATAATGTTCCTTCTTTTCATGGACTCAAGGTCAAAGTTGTTATAGCCTACAGAAATATTACTGACCACCTTAAGGTTTGGGGCATGATCCAGCAGTTCGTCATCAATTTTTTCCCCGGTAATGAGCAGCCCTTCTGCATCCTCCAACCTTTCTAGCAGTTCACTTCTCGTTATCGGTGCAGAACCTTGCCATTTTTCGTATATGCAATGCTCTGAAATATACGCTTCTGCCTCAGCAGGGATAGGTCTTGCGAGAAAAACTTTCGGTTTCAATAGCGCTCCTCCTTATCCTTATTCTTGAATAGGATTCTTGACGATAAACCAATAACATAATGCCGCACAGCCTGCGATCAGACCGCCGGAGATAAAAGCAAGGGAGTAGGAGCCTGTAGCATCTACAATCATTCCTGCTATGACAGGGGAAAAGGCTCCTCCAAAATAGCCGCCGAAATTTTGAATGGCACCGACTGATGCAACCATGGAAGGCGGTGCGATATCACCCGCAAGCGCCCATGCACTTCCCGTCATTGCTGAAATAAAACAAAGAGCAAGCGTTAACAGTGTGAGCGTCATGGCAAGTCCTGTCACGAACGGAACGGCACAAACCACTATGGCAGCAGAGATGGCACAGATACTAATAAGCGCACGCTTTGCTTTGATCGGTGTAGTGATTTCCTTATCCACGAGCTTTTTCGTAAGGTATCCCCCGAAAATATTTCCGAAGATCCCGCCAAGCCATGGAATCCCGGCATAGATCCCCAGTTCTTTCAAAGAGACATGATGGACGTTTGTTAAAAAGAGCGGAAGAAAGACAAGGAAAATATTCCAGATCCAAATGGTACAGAAAAAGCCAAGAATCATCCCCCATACACTTCGATACTTGAATAATTCTCCCCATTTAATTTTGGATGTTTGAATGCTATGTTCAGAACCAGCGCCTTCCGATTGTATATATTCCAGCTCCATCTCGGAAAGCTTGCGGCTTTTGTCCGGATTTTTATAAAAGATGAAAAATCCGATAGCAAATACAATGCCGATGGCACCCGTGATATAAAAGAGGGCTCTCCAGCCAAAAGTTACCATGAGAAAAACGAGCAATGGCGGTGCTATAGCGGGCCCCCACTTGGAGGATGAGTCCCATATCCCTGTCGCAAGCCCTCTTTCCTTTTTCGGAAACCAATAAGAAGTAATCTTGGCCATGGTTGGAAAACATGGAGCTTCACCCACACCAAGCAAAACCCGGGCCATGATAAAGGTAGACATTTTATGTACTGCCCCAGTCAGCATGGTAGCGCCGCTCCACCAAATCAATGCGATCGTATAGACCCTTTTTGTTCCGAAACGGTCGATCAGCCAGCCGGAAGGGAGCTGCATCAGCGCATAACTCCAAGAAAAAACGGTTCCCAGCAATCCGATGTCTGTGGCAGTAAGCCCGAGTTCTTTCATCATTTCTGGAGCTGCTATGGAAAGATTCGCCCGGTCTAGATAGTTGATGATACCCCCGATCAACAACCAAACAACAACCGTCCAGCGAAACTTCCGTGCGAAATTAACTGGCTTAGCTTGCTTTGTCTCAAGTCTTGCTTCCATACCCAATCCCTCCTTGTTTTTTATAAAACGCCAAAATGGCAGCGCTTTCAAAAGATAAAAAGTAGAGCGTAAAATCTGGCTTTTATGTATAAACAAAGAGGTAAATGATTTATTTGTTTTATAATATAAAACTAAGTTTTGGAATAGGAACAAAAAAATAAACAGATAATTCTATCTATTCTGTCAGTTATCTTATTATGATGATGAGCTCTTGTCAATAGGGATAAAGTTTGGCAGTGAAAGTTTGATGTTAAAAGATTGGTAGGGTGTCGTTGATGTGTGATGTGGTGCCAGGCACCGCCTTTACATACTTGTGTAACGACGGTGCCAGGCACCTAAAAAAATTTCCCTTTGACATCTTAATTAGGAGGAATTATACTGTGTGTAACCGGTTACACAAGATTGACCGATTTTTTATTACAACAGTATGTAACCGGTTACACATATGAGTAGACATTCAAAACATAACTTTCTTTATAAATAGCATTTTATCGGAGTGTTTGATTATGGCAACCATTAAAGATGTCGCGAAACAGGCAGGTGTTTCAGTTGCGACGGTGTCCAGGGTGATCAACAGCAATGGGTACGTGAATGAAAATACGAAGAAAAAGGTTGATGCAGCGATCCAGCAGCTGAATTACAAGCCAAACGCGGTAGCCCGAAGCCTTTACAAAAAAACATCGAAAACCATCGGGTTAATGGTGCCGGATATAGTTAACCCTTTTTTCCCGGAGCTTGCTAGGGCAGTGGAAGATACGGCACATAAGCTGGGCTATAACGTTGTCTTCTGCAATACCGATGAAAACGCAGAAAAAGAAGAAGACTATCTTGAAATTCTGCTTCAAAAGTATGTTGACGGCCTTATTGTCGCTTCCAATACGCTGACTGCTGAAAAAGTGAAACAGCTGAACATTCCGGTTGTTAGCATCGACCGTAAAATCAACGCAGACATTCCTACTGTAGTTGTTAAAAACAAAAGCGGTGCAAAAAAAGCGGCTAGCTTTTTGAAGGGAATGGGATGTAAACGAATCGCCCATCTGAGCGGACCTGAGCATATTGATAACGCGATGGAGCGGCGTGCCGGATATCTCGAAGAAGTTGGAAGCGAACTGTGGTTCGACAGCAGCTATATCGAGGACGGCAACTATGATATGAAGACAGCGATTAAGGCGACACTTCAGCTGCTGAACCGCCACCCTGAGATCGACGGAATCTTTGCAGGCAACGATGTGATGGCCATCGGCGCGATCAAAGCAGCCCATCAGTTCGGAAAGAAGGTACCCGAGGAGTTGGCCATTATCGGTTTTGACGGTATTGCATTATCAGAAGCAACAACGCCAGAGCTGACCACTGTTGGACAGCCGATTTACGACATGGGAACAATCGTTGCTGATCTTCTTGTGAAGCTCATTGAGAAAAAGCCAGTGGAAAATACCTTCTATGAATTGGATGTTGAACTGATCGAACGAGAATCAACGCGGAAGGTTTAGGACGGTGCCAGGCACCGCAATTACACACTTGTGTAACGACGGTGCCTGGCACCGAATCAATGACACCGAAACAAACACAATCAATCAAAAAGGTGGGCTCGCAATGGCAGCTAAGATTACGGTAGTGGGAAGCATCAACATGGATCTGGTGACGATCTCGGACAAGGTTCCGAAGATGGGGGAGACGCTCCTCGGACAGGAGTTTAAGACAATCCCCGGCGGAAAAGGGGCGAACCAGGCAGTGGCTGCTGCAAGACTGGGAGCTGATGTCCGCATGGTAGGCTGTGTCGGTGACGATGTTTTCGGGTCTGAGCTTGTGAATCACCTTAATAAGCAGGGTGTAGAGGTAACAGATGTAGAGCAGGTCTCCGGATCCACGGGAACAGCCACCATCCTTGTATCAGAAGGTGATAACAGCATCATCGTTGTGCCGGCCGCCAATCATCAAGTGACGCCTGAATTTGTCGAGAAGAAGCGTGAGATAATAGCCGGCAGTGATTTTCTCCTTGTTCAGCTTGAAATACCGCTGGAAAGCGTTCAGAAAGCAGTGAGCATCGCCAAGGAAAACGGCGTAAAGGTAGTCCTGAATCCTGCTCCTATTCAGGAGTTGCCTGAAGAACTCCTTCGGGAAGTCGACTACATCACACCGAATGAACACGAGCTCGAATTGCTGCTTCAAGGCCGCGATGAGCAGCTCATCAAGGAAAAGGTCATCGTAACGAAGGGCTCAAAAGGCCTTACTTTTTATAAAGACGGCGAGGAAATCAACGTCCGTTCTTACAAGGTGGATGTTAAAGATACGACAGGGGCCGGCGATTCCTTCAACGGCGGGCTTGCCGTTGGATTAAGCCAGGGGCTGTCGCTGAAAGCGGCCTGTAAATTTGGCAACGCGGTTGCGGCCCTCTCGACAACAAAGCTCGGTGCGCAGACCGGCATGCCAACCAAATCAGAGGTAGAGCAGTTCATCGCAGTTAACGGCTGAACCGGGATTTTTTCTAATCAAAAGACAGCATGAGGAAGAGGTGGTGCAGATGAAAAAACAAGGGATATTGAACAGCGAGATTGCTTCGGTTCTCGCACGAATGGGCCACACAGATACGATTGTCATCGCAGACTGCGGCTTACCGATTCCGGACGATGTTAAACGCATCGACATCGCCCTGACGATGGGTACACCAGGCTTTTTGGAAACGCTGCAGGCGGTCGCGGATGACATGCAGGTGGAGGAAGTAACGCTGGCTCAGGAATTGAAGGAGAACGAAGCGTATCTCAGCAAGGTCCTCGAAGCGGTGCCAGGCACCGCGCAAAATATGGTCTCTCATGAAACGTTCAAGGAATTAACGAAGAATGCGAAAGCGGTCATCCGTACGGGTGAAACAACGCCTTATGCCAACATCATTTTACATGCGGGGGTGATTTTCTAATGAGTGACAAGACACTTGTTCATTTAACAGGTATCTATAAATCATTTTCAGATGTTCATGTGCTGAAAGATGTGAGCTTTGACGTGCAGACTGGCGAAGTTCATGCTCTCATGGGAGAAAACGGCGCGGGGAAATCGACACTGATGAAAATCATGGCCGGCATCTATGAACGAGACAAAGGGACAATCACAGTAAAAGGGAAGGACGTACATTTCTCCAATCCGAAAGAGGCAGAGGAGATGGGGATCGGAGTCGTGCACCAGGAGCTGAATATCATTCCTTACCTGACCGTGACGGAAAATCTTTTCCTGGGAAAAGAGCTGACGTACGGCAAGACCGGCATTTTACGGACGTCCGATATGCGAAAACGAACGAAAAAAGCACTGCAGCAGCTCGGGGTGGAAATCAATCCTGATGCGGTTGCCGGCGAGCTTTCGGTCGGACAGCAGCAGATGATCGAGATCGCCAAAGTGCTTGAAACAAATTCGGACTGCATCATCATGGACGAACCGACAGCCGCACTTACCGACCGTGAAATAGAAGCGCTTTTTACCGTGATTGAAAAGCTGAAAAAGCAAGGCGTCGGCATCGTCTACATCTCCCACCGGATGGAGGAAATCTTCCAGATGTGTGACCGGATCTCAGTTCTTCGTGACGGTGATTTTATCGGTACGAAAATAGTTAAGGAAACGAATTTTGATGAGATTGTTTCAATGATGGTCGGCCGACAGCTTGGCGAGCGGTTTCCTGAGCGGAAGGCGAAGATCGGCCCGGAACGGCTGAGAGTGGAAGGACTTTCTAGAAAAGAGCACTTCGAAGACATTCACTTTGACGTCAAGCAGGGCGAGATCCTCGGTGTAGCAGGCTTGATGGGCGCGGGCCGGACCGAGATCATGGAAGCCATCTTCGGCTATAAGAAAAAGGATGGCGGCAGCGTTTATCTCGACGGCAAACCGATGAACATCTCGAAGCCATCAGATGCGATTGAGGCCGGATTGGCCTTTGTCACAGAGGACCGCAAAGATAAAGGGCTTGTTGTAGGGATGACCGTTCGTGAAAATTTCACGCTAACCAATTTGAAAGCGGTGTCAAACGGCGGTGTGATCTCCGCAAGTGCCGAACAGAAAGAAACGGAGCGGCTCATTAAAAAACTCCACGTGAAAACGTCCGGCGGGGAACAGATCGTCAAATCGCTGAGTGGTGGAAATCAGCAAAAGATTGTCATCGGAAAATGGGTGAACAATCAGCCGAAAGTGTTGATATTGGACGAGCCGACCCGTGGCGTGGACGTTGGTGCGAAAAAAGAAATCTATCAGATTATGAATGAACTGACGGAGCAGGGAGTGTCCATCATTATGGTATCCTCCGAGCTCCCGGAAATTTTAGGAATGAGTGACCGGATCCTCGTCATTCATGAAGGAAAAATCAGCAGGATTCTCAACCGCGAAGAAGCGGATCAGGAAAAAATCATGCATGCTGCAACAGGAGGGATGTAACATGTCAGCCTCAACACGAAAGATTAGTATATTTCAGAAGCTCGGTCCGCTCATTGGACTCGTCATTATCTTAATTGTTCTATCCATCTTAAGTCCGGAGTTCTTCACGTTAACGAATATCCTCAACGTGCTTCGGCAGGTCTCCATTAACGCGCTCATTGCGTTTGGACTGACGTTCGTCATCTTAACGGGAGGCATCGACCTTTCCGTTGGTTCGATGCTGGCACTGTCCGGAGCGATCACAGCCGGACTGATGGCTGGCGGAACAGACCCAGTTCTCGCGATGCTGGCAGGTCTGGCTGCGGGTACTGTAATGGGAGCCATCAACGGAATCATTATCAGCAAAGGGAAAGTGGCGCCGTTCATCGCGACACTTGCGACGATGACCATTTTCCGAGGTTTGACGCTCGTTTATACCGAGGGAAAACCGATCACCGGCCTCTCGGATGATATGAGCTTTGTCTTGATGGGACGTGGGTATTTCCTTGGAATTCCTTTCCCGGTCATCTGGATGCTGCTCGCGTTCGCGGTCCTCTGGTTCATCCTGAAAAAAACGACCTTTGGAAGAAGAACGTACGCAATCGGTGGAAACGAGGAAGCATCATTGCTTTCAGGTATTAAAGTCGGCCGAATCAAAGTTATGATCTACTCGCTGACAGGTTTGCTGTCCGCGTTTGCCGGCATCATTTTAACGTCACGTCTGAATTCTGCACAGCCAACGGCAGGTACAGCGTATGAACTCGATGCCATCGCAGCTGTCGTGCTTGGCGGGACAAGTCTTTCCGGTGGTAAAGGCTGGATTTTTGGTACATTAGTCGGTGCCCTCATCATTGGTGTACTGAACAACGGCTTGAACCTATTAAACGTTTCATCCTTCTACCAGCAGGTGGTTAAAGGCGGAGTAATTCTGCTCGCAGTGCTGATCGATCGGAAGAAGGCGGCTTAGATTATTCGAGGAGGTTCGGTGTCAGAGGTTCGGTGCCAGGTTCGGTGCCGGGCACCGCAATTACACACTTGTGTAACGCCGGTGCCTGGCACCAAAAAAAACTGCAAACAAAAAAAGGGAGGATTTACGATGAAAAATATGTTTAAGGGTTTAATTATTCTCGTCATTGGAGCTTTGATGCTTACGGCTTGTTCCACAAAAGCGCCGGGAACAGATGACAACAAGAAAAAGGGCAAGGGTGATCTAAAGATTGGTCTTTCCGTTTCAACATTAAATAACCCATTCTTTGTTACGTTAAAAGAAGGGGCTGAAAAAGAAGCAAAGAAAGCTGGCGTACAGCTGAAAACAGTAGATGCACAGGATGATTCTGCCAAGCAGGTCAATGACATCGAAGATTTGATCCAGCAAGGCGTGGATGTGCTTCTAGTGAACCCAACAGATTCAGCAGCGATCTCTTCAGCGATTGAATCAGCGAACAGCGCCAACATTCCGGTCATCACGGTTGACCGCAGTGCAGAAGGCGGAAAAGTCGTTTCTCACATTGCATCAGATAACGTTAAAGGCGGCCAAATGGCCGGCGACTATATCGCGAAGCAGCTTAAAGGAAAAGGTAATGTAGTAGAGCTTGAAGGAATCTCTGGATCTTCTGCAGCGCGCGAGCGTGGAGAAGGCTTCCATAAAGCAGTCGATAAAGAAAAAGGCATTAAAATCGTAGCGAAACAAACAGCAAGCTTTGACCGTGCTAAAGGATTGAACGTTATGGAAAACATCCTGCAAGGAAACAAAAAAGTAGATGCGGTGTTTGCTCATAACGATGAGATGGCGCTCGGAGCGCTTCAGGCATTGGAAGCAGCCGGTTTGAAAGACGTCGTTGTTGTCGGATTTGATGCAACGGACGATGCGCAAAAAGCAATCAAAGAAGGCAAGATGGCGGCAACTGTTGCACAGAAGCCTGACATGATCGGTTCCGAGGCGGTTCAAACAGCGGTCAAAGTGAACAAGGACGAAAAGGTAGAGAAGTTCGTTCCAGTCGATTTAGATCTTATTACGAAATAACAAAAAACGGTGCCAGGCACTCCAATTACACAAGTGTGTAATGGAGGTGCCTGGCACCATTTCTATTTCCGGGGAAATTCCACAATTTTTGCAGGTTATCAGCAAAAAGGATGAGCAGCTCGGAGATGTTTGATACGTTCTACGATTCAAATTCCACCAAAACACAACGCAAAATTAAACCTATGTTTTACTACTGCTAAAATTTTTTCTGGAATTTAATCCCGGCATAAAAGGAAGTCCTATGCATGGCTTTATGACAATCCGGGTACTGCTAAATCCTATTTTTGAAAGTATTACGAAATTTTTTATAAAGGTAAAACCAAAGAGAAGACAGGAAAGAAGTCGTCTATCGGTAAATTATTGGGGCATATTAGTAAAATTCGGTAAAAATTTTAACATGGAGGATACCTTACATGCTTGATGAAAAAACCATTAATATCGTACAATCAACCGCCCCTGTTTTAAAAGAGCACAGTAAAGAAATAGGAAAAAGATTTTACAAACTATTATTTGAAAAAGCTCCTGACTTACTTAACATCTTCAATCAAACCAATCAAAAAAGAGGTCTCCAGCAGGAAGCATTAGGATATGCCGTTTATGCAGCTGGAGAATACATTACAAATCTGGATACTCTTAAACCAGTTATTGAAAGGATTTCACAGAAACATCGGGCCATTGGAATAAAACCTGAACAATATCCTGTTGTAGGTGAAACATTGCTTCAAGCAGTAAAAGATGTTCTTGGTGATACTGCAACAGATGAAATTATTGAAGCGTGGGGTAAAGCATATGGATATATTTCTGACGCTTTTATAAATCTCGAGAAAAAACTTTACGAAGAAACAGAACAACAGCCAGGAGGCTGGGAAGGATACCGGGCTTTTTATGTAGATAAGAAAGTAAAGGAAAGTGAAGAGGTCACTTCATTTTATTTTAAGCCTAAGGACGGGAAAGCAATTGCTTCGTATAAAGCTGGTCAATATCTTACCGTTAAGGCAGAAATTCCTGGCGAGAAATACACGCATATTCGCCATTACAGCTTATCTGAAGCACCTGGTAAAGATTACTACCGCATCAGCGTTAAGCGTGAAGATGAGCATGGTGATTCTCCAGATGGAATTGTTTCAAACTATCTGCATCATCACATTCAATCTAGTGATGCACTTCAATTTTCTGCCCCTGCTGGTGATTTTGTTCTCAACAATGATCATTTACCAATTGTGCTGATTAGTGGAGGAATTGGAATTACTCCTTTATTAAGTATGTTAAATACAATCGTCGAAGAAAAAGCACCAAACCAAGTTACGTTCATTCATGCAACAAGGAACAGCAAAACACATGCATTTAAAGAACATGTGAAGCAATTGGAAAACGATTATAAAAATGTAAAATCATTTATTTGTTATGATTCACCCACTGAAGAGGATAAAAAAGCCAAAAATTATGATAAAGAAGGATATATTGATTTGGACTCCCTGCAATCCATACTCACTAAAAAAGAAGCTAATTTTTATCTCTGCGGTTCCATTCCGTTTATGGAAGCGATTATTAAAGCCTTGAATGAATGGGAAGTTGCCAAGGAACATATCCATTACGAGGTTTTTCGTCCGGTGGCAATATTGGGAGAAGAGTAGAATTTTATTGAGTGCATTTACATTAAGAATTTAAAAATATGAGCCTGTGGAATGATAGGGAAAATGAGTCAACATAGGAAGTTGGCTTTTCAAGAAATGCACCTAAAATAAACTTTGTTAAATGACGGAGCATGAAGACGCTCCGTTTTCTCCTGCGCCTTCCATAAAACTGCGAATTTCTTTGCTGCCTTGATATCCTCAGATCCTCATTTGGTTCATGCCAAACTCCGTACCTCGGAATCTGCTGCTCCTCGAACTTCTTGTTTCTTGAGCCGCGCTGTCTTGGTGTAAAAAAACAGTGTTTTGTTTTATAATAAACCTATGCCAGTTTAAGGAGATGCTTGCATGCATCAAGTACCATTTGATCTATCTAGTACCGATGTTTTGAACAGTATTGGTGAAGTCATCATTCTTGCAGATAAAGAGTATAAAATTATATGGATGAATATAAAGGCGAAGGAGATTTTAGGAACAATTGCTCCGTATTATGGTCTTTCCAGTTCAGATGATTTTATAGGTTTGAATATGGACTATTTTCACAACAAGCCTGATCATCAACGCAGAGTAATGGGACGGCTCGAGGGAGGACATAGGGCAAGGATTAATATTAAAGACAAAGTGATTGCAGATATCGTAATTACCCCCATTCGAAAAGAACAAGGTTTTATGGTTATGTTGATGGACGTTACCTCAAAGGTTGAAGAGGACAAGAGAAAAGAAAGATTAATTAAAGATCTTTCTGTGCCGATCCTGAATATTTGGGATAGAACGATCGCTCTAACGCTCATAGGAAGCCTGGAAATAGATCGCGGAGAACATATTATAACCACAGTTCTGGAAGAATGCGTAAAAAATGGTGTCAGGTTTGTAATGGTCAGTTTAAGAGGTATAACCACATTTGATGATAGTGTTAGATATAATCTTACCAAACTATATGACTGTCTAAATCTGATTGGGGTAGAGTGTGTTATAGTTGGCATTAATCCTGAATTAGCAATGAGCATACAGGAGTTAAATCAGATCCCAACATTTAAAGATGCTCATGCTGGCTTAAAATATATTATTTCTTTTGAAAATAATAATTAAATCATTGAGGTAAGAGCATCCAGGCGGGTGCTCTTTTGTTGTGACCAGTGTTCCAGGTTTACCGGTGATTTTTCCTTTACCGGTGCCGCTGCATAAGCCGGCGTCATAATGCAAAACATCAGAACAAAGGATAAAAGCATTCTTGCAGTCTTCATAATCATCCACTTGGTGCCAGGCACCGCAATTACACACTTGTGTAACGCCGGTGCCTGGCACCAAAAAGAACTACCTTTTTGCCGTCGACTCCCGCACAATCAACTCCGCCGGAAGCAGCAGCTCAATAATCGGTTCATCCTTATAATGCATGCGCCATGTGAGCTGCTCGACGGCTTTCCGGCCATACAGCTCCAAATCAATATTCATCGTGGTGATCTTCGGGGTAGACAAGCGAGAAAGCATCCCGTTGTCAAAACTGCACACAGAAGCCTCACCCGGAACAGCAATGCCGTGCTGCTGCAGGGCAGACCTTACAAAAAAGCCAAACCCATCATTCACGCAAAACCAAGCACTGGGCTGAACATCCAGCCCCTGCACGAGCCTGGTCACATCCTGATCATCCTCAAGAACGTCACTAAACACAAACTCCTCATTAAGCTCGATCCCATGCTCCTGAAGCGCGAGCCTGTAGCCTTCCAAACGCTCCTGATAACTCGGTGACAGCCTGACGTTTCCAACATAGGCGATGTTCCGGTGGCCAAGCTCGATCAGATGCTTGACCGCGGTATAGGCGCCGAACCGGTTGTTCGTCAGAATGGCATCCGCCTGAATCAAGGGATGGTGATGGTCAATAATGACCGTCGGAATGCCGGTCGCGATGACGGCGTTACTATACTCTGTGCTGATGTGCGAGAGAATCAAGACACCATCGACCTTGCCCTCTGCTATAAAGGAAGGAAGGACTAGATTGTCACGCGCCACAGTATTGATCGACTGAATGAGCAGGTTCATCCCGCGTTCGGTCACTTCTTTTTCCACACTCAAATAAATTTCCCCGAAAAAGCTTTTCAGCGAGAAGGCATAATCCGAAGCGATCAGCCCGATGCTGCCTGTGCCGCTCCCAACCACACCAGCAGACACAGACGACTTCCTCACACTGTATCCCATCTCTTGAGCTGTTTTTTCAACAAGTCGCCGAGTTGCTTCACTTACACCCGGTTTCCCCGACAGCGCTTGGGAGACGGAGTTTTTCGATATATTCAATGCATCTGCAATGTCCTGCATGGAGACCTTTTTTGCCATTGTTATTCAAACCTTTCAAATAAAATCATCATATGGATTACATAAATTACATTTGTCACGTTACAAATTCACTATAACCTAATCAAGCACTCGCGTAAACTACAACAAGCAAATTCATCCAATTAATTTTCAGACAAAAAGAATTGACAGAACTTTTGTAATGATGTAAAACTGTAATTGTAAAGTTATTAATCACATTACAAAGTTACAAATAGAATAAAATGTAATGTTTTTCGACCGAGCAAGCGCAAAATTTTTTTATAAGAAATGATAGCGCTTACTCAAACTATCGTATTGGGGGATATCGTGATGAAAATGAAGAAGGCCGCATCACTATTGCTTGGAGCGTCATTAACGGTTTCTGCACTGTCAGCCTGTTCGACCGGAAACCCGGCAAGTGAAGATTCATCAAAGAACGGCACCACCACGATTGAATTCTGGGCCGCACCAAACCCGCCGCAGCAAGCGTACTGGAAAGAAACAGCCAAAGCGTTTGAAAAAGATCACCCGAAAATCAAGATCAAAGTAAGCCCGATCAAGGAAAGCCCGACTTCAGAAGCGAGCATCCAATCCGCCATCGCCGGTAAGGAAGCACCGACGATGTCCGAGAACATCAACCGCGGATTCGCGGCACAGCTGGCGGAAAGCAAAGCGATCGAACCGCTTAACAAGCTTGATGGCTACAATGACATCATCAAATCACGCAATATGAACAACACGATCAAAGGCTGGAAGTTCTCTGACGGCAACCAATACGTATTGCCGATCTACTCCAACGCCATGCTGTTCGGCTGGAGACTCGATATCCTGAAAAAGCTGGGGTACAACGAGCCGCCAAAAACATACAGCGAAGTACTCGATGTAACGAAAAAACTAAAAGCGAAATACCCGGATAAATACTTGTGGGCAAAGCCTGACCTTGCCGATCCGACCGCCTGGAAGCGCTGGTTCGACTTCTTCATGCTTTATGACGCTGCGACGCAAGGCAACAATTTTATAGAAGGAAGCAAGCTTGTGGCTGACGATAAAGCCGGAGTGGATGTGCTGAACTTCATGAACGACATCCGCAAGGAAAAAGGCATCCTTACCAAGCAGTCGAAGGATCCGTTCGAAACAGGACTCGGCATCTTCACTGACATCGGACCGTGGACATTGACTTACTGGGCAGAGAAGTTCCCGGAGATGAAATTCAATGAAACGTTCGCCTTATCAACACCGCCAGTGCCGGACGGAGCCAGCACAAAAGATGTATCCACATTTGCTGATACAAAAGGTCTTGTGATCTATTCCTCCGCACCTGAAAACGAGAAAAAAGCAGCGATGGAATTCATGAAATGGGTGTATTCAAAACCTGAAAATGATGTGAAATGGATGGAGAAAACGAACCTTCCGCCTGCACGCGACGATTTGGCGTCCAACGATTCATTCAAAGCGATCTTTGACAAGAATCCTGCGCTCAAGCCCTACGCAGAGGCCATTCCGAACGCCGTGCCGTCCATTGATAACGCGAAATACAACGAACTTCAAACCTATATTGGCCAATATGCCGTCAACCCTGTAGTAAAAGGGGAAGTACAGCCGAAGAAAGGCTGGGAAAAGATGAAGCAGGCCATTGAGGGGGATCTCAAGTAATGAGAACCAAGCATAATAACAGATTGGGCTGGCTATTCGCCAGTCCTTACCTTTTATATGGGCTGATCTTTTTCCTGATTCCGCTCGGCTGGTCGTTCTATCTGTCGATCACCGACTGGAATTTGATCGCTCCCGTTTTTCATCATGTCGGCTTTGAAAATTTCATTAAAGCACTGCAAAGCCCCGGCGTTCATGCCGCATTCATTGTCACGTTCAAGTTCATGATCGTGTTCGTGCCGATGGTCATCGCGTCCTCACTGATCGTGGCGCTCGTCGTTCACGGTTTGCCGCGGTTCAAAGGCTTGTTCCTGATCGGTTTCTTCCTGCCGTACCTGGCATCCGGCGTTGTATCTTCCTTTATCGTAAAAGGATTCCTTTCGTACAACAGCCCGGTCAACACATTCTTGCGCAGCTCGTTCGGACTTGACGTAAACTGGCTCGGAACACCGTTTTCAGCCCTGCTGGTCGTTTCCATAATCATGGCCTGGAAGTTTACCGGCTACTACGCGCTCATCTTAACGTCAGGCTTTGAATCAATTTCCAAAGAAATTTACGAAGCGGCAGCCATCGATGGCGTAAACGGCTGGCAGCGCTTTTGGAGAATTACCTTGCCGCTGCTGTACCCGGCTCTTTTCACGACACTCATCCTTTCGATCGGCGTGACCTTCGGGATTTTTACCGAGGTATACCAGCTGACAGGCGGAGGGCCGAACTTCGCGACCAACACGTGGCAGATGGAGATTTACAAGCAGGCGTTCCAGAACCTGTCCGCCGGCTATGCATCCGCCGTTGCGCTCATTGCGTCCGTTGTTACGTTCATCTCGATCTTTATCATTCGAAAATTATTAGAAATGTGGGGGAAACGAAATGGTTGGACATAAGAAAAATACGCTCATCATCCGTTATATCATCGCGTTTCTGCTCTTGTTCGTCATGGTTTTTCCGTATCTCTATATGGTCCTGAACTCGTTCGCCGACTGGAACCAGGTGGACAGGACACTTATTCCGTCTCACTTCTCACTCCGGTCATATGAATGGCTGCTGAGCGGGGGCCAGTCAGCTGAACCGCGGCCATGGATCCGTGCCTTTTTCAACAGTTTGATTGTTTCAACCGGCTCCACGGCTCTCATGATGGTGACCGGTATCATCGTGGCTTACTCGCTCGCCAAGCTTCAGTTCCGCGGGCGGAATTTCCTGAACAACGCCATCCTGTTTCAAATGTTTTTCCCGGCGATCATCCTGCTTGTGCCGACGTTCCTCATCATCCAGCGCTTGGGGCTGTACGACTCCTACTGGGCGATGATCCTGCCGAAAGCACTGAGTCTGTGGGCGGTCTTCATGTACACGAACTTTTTCCGGGCGATCCCCGACACGTTTATTGAAGCGGCAAAACTGGACGGTGCGTCCGACTGGCAGATCATCTTCCGGATCATTCTGCCGATGTCGAAGTCGATCACGATCGTTGTCTTTCTCTTCCTGTTCATGGAACGCTGGACCGAGCTCCTCTGGGACATGCTTGTCGTCAAGAGCGACAACATGCTGACCCTGAACGTGCTTCTGTCGCAGATGTTCGGCCCGTACGGCGGCTATCCGGGGCCGATGTATGCGGCATCCGTGATCCTGACCGTGCCGATCATCATCCTGTTCCTGTTCTTTGCCAAAAAGTTTAAAGAAGGCATGCAATTCACACTGAAATAAGGAGGGACAATCCTTTGAAACTAGTTAAATCCAACGTAAAAACATGCAGTGAACTGCTCTCCGGCTACGAGAAAAAAGATAAGCCCGGAGATCCTGAAAAACTGCTATTTGAAGGCGTCGGTGGAAAAGATGTCTACAACATTACCGCACCGTTTGAAGACGATGGCGAGCTGGTCATCGCCGGCAGAGTAGAGGCGCGTGACAGTGAGAAATCGGAAGTTCATTTTTTCATAAAAGCAGGGGAGACATGGGTTCCGAGAGAGGGAGCACCAATCTATCAGCTTCAGGATCCATTCATTACACGCATCGCTGGCGATCTCGTCCTAGGCGGCGTGCAGACCTTTCCGCATCCAAGTATCGAAAACGCCCTCGGCTGGCGGACTGTTTTTTATAAAGGAAGCAGCATCAATACTCTTCAAGAGTTCTTCAAAGGGCCGGATGGCATGAAGGACTTGCGGATTGCCGAGCTGTTGAACGGATCCATCGCTGTTTTCACAAGGCCTCAAGGCGAAAAGGGTGGAAGAGGGAAGATCGGATTCACGGTTGTTCCCGCGCTTAGCGACTTAACAATGGAGTCAATAGAAAACGCCTCGCTCTTGGAAAATCAGTTTACAGACGAGGAGTGGGGAGGGGCGAACGAGCTGCATGTCCTCTCGAGCGGATTGATTGGCGTGCTTGGCCACATCGCGAGCTTTGATTCGGAAGGCAACCGCCATTATTATCCGATGCGGTTTGTCGTGAATCCGAAAACAGGAGATTATTCCGATATCGAACTGATTGCGGTAAGAAATGATTTTCTGCCAGGAGCGTCAAAACGCCCTGACTTGGTAGATGTAGTGTTCAGCGGCGGCTTGGTGCGAAAGGAAGACGGCACCGCCGATCTATACGCCGGCATCAGTGACGCAGAGGCCCATAAGCTGACGATTCAAGACCCGTTCCTACCCTATGAGAGATAAGGAGACTGCAGCATGAATGTATATCGATATGAACAGAACCCCTTAGTAACACCTAGTGATGTTAAACCTCACCGTTCGGACTTTGAAGTGATTGGTGCCTTTAACGCCGGCATCGCCCAGTACAATGATGAAGTCATCATGCTGCTGCGTGTAGCCGAACGCCCGGTGAGCGAGGACCCTGAGATTGTGAAAGCTCCCGTCTTTAATGTGGAAAAAAATGAACTCGAGATTCTGGAGCTTCAGCTTTCTGATGAAAGGTATGATTTCGAAGATCCGCGTGTGATTCGGAAAGCCGGCTCGGAGCAATTTGTCTACTTAACTTCATTATCCTATCTAAGGATTGCAAGGAGTAAGGACGGGCGGGAGTTCACCATCGATCCCGAGCCGTTCATCTATCCGTCCAACAACCTCGAAACGTTTGGGATTGAAGACCCGAGGATCACAAAGATCGAGGACACGTACTACATCTATTACAGTGCGGTTTCACCTGTCGGAGTAGGAGAATCGCTCGTCTCAACAAAAGATTTTGAAAATGTAGAGCACCATGGCATGATCTTTGCGCCGGAAAATAAGGATGTCCTCATTTTTCCGGAAAAAGTGAACGGAAAATACTACGCCCTTCATCGCCCGGTACCGAAAAGCACGGGCGCGCCGGAGATCTGGATCGCTGAGTCGCCGGATCTCATGCATTGGGGCAACCATAAATACTTGCTGGGATTGCGTGATGGCATGTGGGATGATGGCCGCATCGGCGGAGGCGCCGTTCCGATCAAGACGGAAAAAGGCTGGCTTGAACTGTATCACGGTGCGACGAAAGACAACCGCTATTGCATGGGTGCTGTCCTGCTCGACCTCAACGACCCGTCAAAAGTTATCGCCCGTTCGGAGACTCCGATCCTTGAGCCAGAAGCAGATTATGAAGTGAACGGCTTCTTCGGCAACGTCGTATTCTCCTGCGGTGCGTTGGTGGAAGGCGATGCAGTGAAGATGTATTACGGTGTGTCGGATACGTCGATGGCGTGTGCGGAGCTGAGTTTGAGTGAGATTTTGGCATCATTAACTGAAAAATAATAAAAAGAACGGTCCTGAAAAGTTCAGGGCCGTTCTTTCATTTAACGAATTTATACATAAGAATATCATCAACATAGTCGTTTTCATTCATCTTAAACTCTTTAATTTTACGGCCTTCTTCAAGGAAACCCATTTTTTTGTACAGTGAGATGGCCCTATGATTGGTTGAGAAAACCCCTAAACTTACCTTCTCGATCAAAGGATTTTTCTCTGCCCAGTCTAATAAAGCTTTTAGCAGCATAGTTCCAACTCCCATTTCTCTGTAACCTTTGCTGATCATCATCCCTAAAGCACCTGTATGAGACAATCGCTTTCGATTCGGGGCAGCTTGAAATACGATCCAGCCAACAACTTCACCATCTCTTTCAGCGACAATTAAGGTTTCATTTACATTCTCCAATAGGCTCTGTACCCATTCTCTTTGTTGAGATGACGTTTTATTAAACTCTTCGGATAACGAAATCAGAAACTCGCCTTCGGATACGACGGATCTCTGTATGTCTAAAATGGCCTCGGCATCCTCAATTTTTCCAGTACGAACAACGTAACTAATATCTTTGGAAATGGACAACGATATCTCCCCCAAATAGAATATTTGTTTACTATTCCATCTCTCTTTATAAAATCCTTCTTGCCGAATTAAAATGCAAAAGCAGTAATTCTCGAACCTGAAGCAGAGTACGAAGTGAACGGCTTCTTCGGCAACTGGGCTTCAGGAAATAAACAAAAGTAAATAAAAAGAAATTTTATTAATATAAGGTAATTCTTCAAAAATATATTCGCAAATGATAGTTTAGGTGTAAAATTATTCAGATACAATTTAATAGTCATCAGGGGGAATACAGACGATGTTTACTTTTTTTACAACCATTAGTGTTATGGTTGGAATATTATTCTTATTTTTAGCTATTAAAGCTTATATGGGTGACAATGGGTTTATGAAATGGGTAGGTTATATGATTCTATCCTTTGTTATTGCCTTCATTTTTTCATGTATGAGCATCAATACAGTGCCGGTAAGTGGAACAGATCATAAACAGGCTTCCAAGAAAGAGGTGAAGCCTGTGAAAAAGAAAACCTTATATATAAAGCAAGAGCAGGTGACCTATGATAAAGCTAAAGATACCGTTGTGTTTTCTGGAAAAACGAATTTGAATGACGGTACAGAGGTCGGTGTAGGTATTGAAGACAAAAATACGGATGAAAGTTATGGAGGCGGGGGAAAAGTTAAAGACGGAAAATTCACTGTAAAAATGGGAGAAGAATATTACCTTATCGAAAATGGAAACTATGAAGTATCCGCTACTGTTTATGTTGATACAGCAAACAACCTGAAGTTTCCTGAAAAATACGGTCATTACAATACATTTCATCAAAATTACAAAGTATTAAAGGGTGAGATTGTCCCTGATGGCAAGCATTATAATATTGGGTTTTATCACTTGGGTAAAATAAAAATTACAAATGCCCATACGAAAGAAGAAGTAGAAAAGTATGATGAAAGCCTTAAAAAGCAGGAAGAGCAAGAAAGAAAGCAAAGTGCCAAAACGATACGGTACGGCGAACTGGAGAAGAATCCTGATACCTTTAAAGGGGATTTTGTTAAATTCCAAGGTCAGATCGTTCAAATAATGGAGAAAGATGGTTCCACTGATATCCGTTTAGCCGTTACGAAAGCCTCTTATGGTTATGATATTAACGATATAGTCTATGTAACCTACTCAGGCACAACACCTTTTATAAAAGATGATACAGTTACAGTGTATGGGACGATTGAAGGTTCATTAACCTATAAATCCCAGGCTGGCTTTGAAATTACCGTCCCTCATTTAGAAGCGGAAACGGTTGAATAAATTACTTGAAAAATGAAGGAGGCTGATCCTGATGCTCACATTAAATGAGTTTCGGGTGTCAGCCTCCTTTTAAGGATGTCTATTTAGCTTTAAACTAAATCAAGTCCCGCAATACGTCTTATAGCACTGCCCGTCTTCTGGTGGCAGGGTCGAGTATTCAGCCTGTTCAACCGTGTGAGCATAAGGATCGGAAAGAACGTTCAGAAGCTTTTCCATCACACTGTAATCTTCCTGTTCTACAGTAGCCTCCAGCGCCTCTTCTACTCGGTGGTTCCGAGGAATGACGGCAGGATTGCTGTTTTTCATCAGTTGAACGGAATCAGCGATCGATTCAGACTGCTTTTCCCGCCTCGCCTGCCATTTTTCCCGCCATTGGGTAAATTCCTCGTCCTCGAAAAGAGCATGCTCCTCCTTCCGATCGAAGGTTAAAGCGAGGAACGTATTCGTGTAGTCCGCACGGTGCTTTTCCATCAGATAGAGCAATTCACCGATCAGCGCTTCATCCTGTTCCTCTTCACTAAACCATCCGAGCTTGGCCCTCATGCCGCTCTGCCAGTGGTTATTGAACAGCTCTTTAAATGTCGAAAGGGCACTCTCTGCAAGCTCGATCGCCTTCTCCTGTTCTTTATCAAGCAGGGGAAGCAGGCTTTCTGCAAACCGTGCAAGGTTCCATACGGCGATACTTGGCTGGTTGCCATAGGCATAGCGGCCCTGGATGTCGATGGAGCTGAAGACCGTTTTAGAATCATAGGCATCCATAAAGGCGCAAGGACCATAATCGATCGTTTCTCCGCAGATGGACATGTTGTCGGTGTTCATCACGCCATGGATGAAGCCGGCCAGCTGCCATTGGGCGATCAGCTTGGCCTGGCGCTTGATCACTTCTTCAAGCAGGGTAAGATAAAGGTTTTCCTTTTTCTCGACCTCTGAAAAATGACGCTCCAGGGCATAGTCGGCCAATGCTTTAATGTCTTCAGCTGTACCCCAATGAGACGCATATTCAAAAGTGCCTACACGCAGATGGCTCGAAGCCACACGGGTCATAATCGCACCTGGCAGTTCGGTCTCGCGATAGATGGGCTCACCGGTTGTTACTACAGCCAGACTGCGGGTCGTCGGGATGCCAAGTCCTTGCATGGCTTCACTGATGATGTATTCCCGCAGCATCGGTCCAAGTGCAGCCCGGCCATCGCCCCCGCGGGAGTACGGTGTTCTGCCGGATCCTTTAAGCTGGATATCAAACCGCTCACCATTCGGAGTCAATTGCTCACCGATGAGCAAAGCCCGGCCATCCCCCAGACGAGTAAAGTTGCCGAACTGATGACCGGCATAAGCTTGGGCGAGCGGCAAAGAGCCTTCCGGTACCCGATTGCCGGCAAGTATATCAACTCCATCTTCAGCTCTTAGTGCATCAGCATTCAAGCCTAGCGATTCTGCCAGAGGCTGATTCAAAATGACAAGGTTTGGCGAGCGGACGGGATTCGGCTCGATCAGGGAAAAGAACAGCTCTGGCAGACGGGCATAACTGTTCTCCAGGTTCCATCCTGCTTTTTGATTCATCATAAAAAAACTCCTTTTTAGAAAGTGGCCATGGACTGTTCATGGCCATTATTTTAGGTTAGTTTCTTGATCACATTAATTCTCTCCAAATGCATGCCCTCATGATACAGGCAGCAGCTTAAAAATTCTTCGACGGTGGAGAGGTGCAGTCCCATGGAAGTAGTATAGGGTTCTGTCTTTTCTTTTAACCGGTCCTTGAACGTGGATTCGATTCGGTCGATCTGATTCTCCATTAAATGCACGATCTCTGAAAGGTCTACCGGCATCTTTTGTCTGTTTTCCGGCTTCGTGCCAGGGCTGAATAGCGACGGAAAAGACTCAGGCATGATCCAATCTTCCTTTTCCTTTACAAATTGAAAGGCATTTCTTTCGTGAATGAAATAAATATGTCCAAGATTCCACTTGATATGGTTGTTTAAAGGATCTGGGATGATCTCAGATTGTTCATCGTTCAGACCGGCAACCAATTTCATTGTATTGCCCCTGACAAAACGCAATTGATCAAAAAGATAAGAACTCATACAAACGCCTCCTGTGCATTGTAGAATATTTATAACTGAATCTTCTTTTAGTTTACCATCAAAAGCTCCATGCACTAAAGGTTATAGCCCTATTACGCTCTACTGGTTATATATGCTCTGATTCAGAATTCCTAGACGTGTCTGCTCGCCCGCACATCTTATAGAATCATTCATTAAAGTGTTAAAAATATTTATGAAATGTAGTAAAGGAAAAAATTCAAAGGTGTACCAAAGCCATCCGTGGTTTTGGACAATCTATGAAAGTTATTAACGGAATAGAAATGCTACAGCTTGAAATGTCCTTTATGGGTGAGGAAAGAGTTTCATTCGATCAATGAAGTTAAAATCCATTGCTGGGGTCAACTTTGCGTATTAATTGATCCCTGTGGCACGGACAACCTTCGATACTTTTTGAAGTGTACTTCCCTCGAAAAACAGTATCGTCTATAAAGATAAAATAAAAAGGCTTGTAGACATGAGACGTTGTCTACAAGCTGAAACAGCTGAAATTAGTAGCTGTTTTCCCTCAACTCATTATTCTGCTTTATAAGAAACGGAGAGCTTG
Source organism: Fictibacillus sp. B-59209 (assembly GCF_036216745.1). Lineage (NCBI taxonomy): Bacteria > Bacillati > Bacillota > Bacilli > Caryophanales > Fictibacillaceae > Fictibacillus > Fictibacillus sp. B-59209. The sequence goes on from NZ_JARMMC010000015.1 coordinate 26,980, forward strand.
TCGCTTTCTAGTTTGCCAGGAGAGGTACGGGTTACATAAAGCGTCCCTTTTCTCGTTCCCAGCTGTTTAATCTTTAATGAAAGCAAGTTGCCGATTGATTTTCCGGAGGCAATCAACGTGTTTTGGCTGTTATACACACGCACTGTCTCATCCTTTGTTATTGAGTTCACCGTAACTGTATCGTTACTCTTTTTGCGGTTAACGACAGTCACTTGGCCAGAACTTAATTTTAATGAAATAGGGAGGTTGGTAAAAACCGCGTTTCCGAATAACACGTCTTGTGTACCTTTCGCGCCTTTTTTCTGAAGAACCATTACCTTAATGCGCTTCGTTTTAGAAGGGAAACGAAGGGTAAGGCTTTTGAGATCTGTACGCTTGAGTGAACTAGAATAGAGCCGTTTTCCGTCCGCATAGATATAAACGCTTGATGAACCGTAGTCCCCAACAAGACAATCATAATCCAGAGATAGCTTGGTTTTTAAAGAGTTGAACCCCATATTTTGAATGTCATATTCGGCAAAGGCAGTCCCGCCATAATAGGAAGAGGTAGAAAGACCTAAACCGGAAGTGGCAAACTGATTATTTTGGTACAGGAAGGGTTGTTCACTCCAAGCATGGTTATACACGTTTCCTTCCGTATCAATAGCACCTACAGTAGAAAAGGCAACAGTTTTAGGAACCACTTTCGGTGTTTGGCTTACTTTGTGCAAAAGCGGGTTCGCTAGCACAAGGTTTTGCGTTCCTTTTGCTCCTTTAAATTGTTTAACAGTCAGTGTTAAATTTTTAGTGCCTGTTGGAATGGTAAGCTTTAACGACTGCACCGGTGTTTTTACCGTAAATTCTTTTTCATAAAGTAAATAATCATCTGCATAAACACCAAGAGCTGTCCGGCCGTAGTCTCCCTTTGTCCATTTCGAATCAAGAGACACTTTAGCGGTAAACTGGTTATAGCCCATTTGATCAATGTTATATTCAGCTAAAGAGGTTCCCCCGTAACTTCCGGGAGTAGAGAAACCAATTCCATCTGTAACCAAATCTCCTGCGATATTTTGAAAAGCAGGATTGTCACCCGACCATTCATTTGGGTAGTAATAACCCTCGGTATTAAACGTTCCTATGGTTCGTAATGAAACAGGGAGATCGCCAGCTGTACTGTATGTCCCGCTACCAGAAAAAACAGGATTTGCTAGTACGACATTTTGTACACCCCTTGCTCCTCGTACTTGTTTAACCACGATATAAAAGTTTTTAACCTGTTTTGGAAGAGATATGTTCAGCTTGAGCAAGCCGTCTTTTTTAGAAAGCTGCTTTTCATAAAGTAATACATCATCCGCGTAAAAGCCGACAGCTGTCACTCCATAATCGCCAACGAGCCATTGGGAATCGAGAGTTAACCCTGTTTTAAAGTTCGTGTAGCCCATGTTTTGAATATTATAACTCGCCCAAGCCGTTCCTCCATAAGAATTGGAAGAATAAAATCCAATCCCTTTGTCAACTAAATTTCCATTTGCATCCATAAATGGTTTGTGATCATCCCACTCTTTGTATCTCATGGTGCCTTCATAATCATCTGCTCCAATGTCAACAAGCGATGTTTCGGCCTCTGCCTTCGCATGGTGTCCAGGAATGACAGCAGAAAGCATGAAAAGAAGTATTGAGAAAATCATAATCCACTGTATTCGTTTTCCGATGTAAATAAGGAACCCCTCCTAATTTAGTAAATAATTACCTTATTTCTATTATAAAAGTCCTACATGTTGTTGGCAAAACTATTCTTATAGAGTAATTTCGCATTACGGGAGGAATTTGGAAAGAGATTATGAGGACCCTAGGTGGTGCCTGGCACCACCCCAATCACGAAAAACCCCAGCTGCTCCAATGAAAAAACCTCACTCTATCGGTGCCTGGCACCAAAATCTTTAGCTTTGCTCCTTGGGAAAATCCGCACAGATAACCTTCAAAATTCGACATCTTGGGATATGAATTTTCCCAATACACCTTTCTTTCTAGATGAGGTAACATGAATGTAGTATAAAAGAAACGGGAGAAATGACGGATGGCAGAAGAAATTAGCTTTTTTAAAGGTTGTTTATGGGCGTTGGGATTATCACTTCCATTATGGGCTTTAGTGTTCATTGCAGCCCATTATTCTATTGCATAATAAAAATCGATTAAGTAATAAAATAATTTTGGTAAAAAATTTACAATAACGTCCGATATATAGATTATCAACTGATATATAAGGTGATGATCTATGAAGAGGTGTAAGATAAAAGATTGCAACAAAGAAGCTGCGGCTAGAGATCTCTGCCACATGCATTATAAGAGGTGGGCGAGGCACGGAAATCCAGCAATCACGAAAGTGACGAAGTTTTGCAGGATGGAAAGCTGCGGGAAACCGCATTTTTGCAAAGGATATTGTGAACGGCATTACCGACAAATACGGAGGCAGACTGTGAAACGAGCAGCAGCTCGTTAAACAAAATAAAAGAAGGCACGGCCAGGCACCTTCTCCTATAGGTTATGTACAACGGCTTATAGAATTTAAAATAGTAGATCGTTTGGTAGATATAAAGATTCTTTTACTTCCACTTCTTCATTTTAGCTTTTAAGACATCTTTAATTTCTTCCGTTTCTGCATCACTCAAGCTTTCAAACTGACCCTGATATTTGGCAATAAAAAAGGTGCTGGCAGGCGCCTTTTTATTGTATGTAAGGTCGTAACCTTCATCAATGTTGCAAACAATTTTGTAATGTTGCTGATGAAAACTTAAGATATCGACTGGACCGCCTACGATTTCCTCAAACTGTTTCGTTGAATTGGGGATTGCAGTAATGTGCGGTCTTTTTTTGGGCATGATCATAACTACTTGTATATCCGGCATTATATGTCCTCCCATCGACCTAAAATTTGGAAAATAATTGTTTTGTCCATTAAACCATAGTCCCTGTAAAAAGGGAATATATTTCCTAAAATTAGACAAAAAGTTACATAGGGTGAATTATTAAACCTTACAATCTAATGTAGTATAAAGCTTTTCTTAAATAATGAAAAATGTGTTAATAGTTTGAAAGATTCGTCGATAATACACAAGGTACAATTATTTCATTAATAGGAATTATGTGGTTATGTAATTCTAAAGCTATTTGAATAAAACATTAATTTATAAAATTTTACAAAAAATATTAAATCATGACTTTAAATTCCAATTTCCTATGATATAATACATCGTATGCAAATTTTTTACATAATGAAGAAGGATAAATATATGGAGGGTGTTATGGAAGAAACGATAAGTTTAAAGGATATTTATCAAACCATAAGGAAACGGCTGATGATTATTCTGCTGATTACAGTTGTAGCAATAGCGATTAGCGGAGTGGTTTCTTATTTCGTATTAACCCCAATCTACCAATCTTCCACGCAAATTCTTGTAAACCAGGAAAGAAAAAAAGATGTCCCGGATTACAACCAAGTTCAAACCAATGTACAGATGGTCAATACGTATAGCGTAATTATTAAAAGTCCAGTCATTCTTTCTAAAGTAATCAATAACCTTAACCTAAAAACAACACCTGAAGAACTTACCAACAAGCTCACGATCAACAGTGAACAGGATACACAAGTATTAAATGTAACCGTTCAGGATCCCGATCCGGCCATGGCCGTTAATATAGCCAACAATATAGCCAAAACATTTAAAGATGAAATACCTTCCATTATGAAAATAGATAACGTCAGTATTTTGTCTAAAGCAGAACTTAAAGAAAACCCATCACCGATTAAACCAAATCCGATGTTGAACATGGCGATTGCCCTTGTTGTTGGATTAATGACAGGTGTAGGTCTGGCCTTCTTATTGGAATACCTTGATAACACATTGAAAACAGAGCAGGATATTGAAAACTTCCTGGAGCTGCCTGTACTCGGAACGATACCGAAGATAACCGTAAACGATGAAAAAGATCAATCATACCGAAGAAAAGCAGTATAAACACTGTAGGAGGAACAACCATTGAGCCGTAAATTGCGTAAAACCATTAGCAATCTTACACAGAGAAGCTTAATTACACATAACAACCCTAAGTCGCCAATCTCTGAGCAATACCGAACGATTCGAACAAATATTCAGTTCTCTTCCATTGATACAGACTATAAAACGTTAATGGTGACATCAGCTGGACCTGGAGAAGGGAAGTCAACAACCGTGGCTAACCTGGCCGTTGTTCTCGCCCAGCAAGGAAAGAGCGTATTGTTGGTGGATGGCGATTTAAGAAAACCGACTGTTCACTATACGTTTAAAGTAAGCAATATTCAGGGAGTCACAAACGTCTTAACACGCCAAATTACATTAGAGGATGCGGTTCAAGAAACCAATGTAGAGGATCTCTATGTATTACCTAGCGGACCTGTACCGCCTAATCCGTCAGAACTTTTAAACTCAAAAGCGATGGAAGTACTCGTAGAAGAAGCGAACAATAAGTATGATTATGTACTTTTTGATTCACCCCCTGTACTGGCAGTTACAGATGCTCAAGTACTGTCCAGCCGTTGTGATGGCGTAGTATTGGTAACGAGCAGCGGGAAAACGGAGAAAGAAGAAGCATTAAAAGCGAAGGAATTGCTGGAAAATGCAAATGCAAAGATTTTAGGTGTCGTATTAAACGGAAAAGAAACGAACGATAGCAGCTATTACTACTATTACGGCAGTAAGTAACAATAAAATTAAAAATTTACGGTTTTCGACAAAATAAGCCCCTTGATGGATTGTACAGTTATGCTACTATAGGAAACGTATTAGTTTTATGGTAAAAAGAACCAAAAGTATATAAATTGGTTCTTTCACCTTTTTTTATGAAGGGAGTGTAGGTCTTTTGATTGATGTCCATAGTCACATCTTACCAGGAATTGATGATGGAGCACCGGATTTATCTGCAAGTTTCGACATGGCCAAACAAGCAGTCGAAGATGGCATTACAACGTTATTTGCAACACCGCATCACCGCAACGGTAAATATGAAAACAGCAAACAGGACATTCTGTTACATACAGAACGACTAAATGAAGCGCTATCAATCAATCAAATTCCTCTAACCATACTTCCAGGACAGGAAATACGCATCTATGCAGAATTTCTAGCTGATTTGGCAAACGATCAATTGCTGACGTTAAACAACCTGGGTAAGTACATAATGATCGAACTTCCCTCCAACGCTGTACCCAACTACACCCGTCAAATAATTTATGAGTGCAAGCTTCAGGACATTACACCCATCATCGTTCATCCGGAACGCAACAGTGAACTGATGGAAAATCCCCAAACATTATATGATCTAGTGAATGAAGGTGCGTTAACCCAAGTTACAGCCAATAGTATTATCGGCAGGTTTGGAAAAAATATTAAGTCCTTTTCTCTTAAAATTATAGAAAACCATTTAACACACTTTATAGCATCTGATGCTCATAATATTTCGTCCCGGGGCTTCTATTTAAGGGAGGCGTTTGACGAAATAAGCAAGAAGTACGGTAATCATATGACCTATTACCTGCAAGAAAATGCGCAGCTAATATTTAACAATCAGAGTATTTATATAGAAGAACCAAAACCAATAAGGAAGAAGAAGCTTCTAGGTATTTTTTAAAAAGAAAAATACTAGGTATTTTTTAAAGAAAAATACTAGGAATCTTTTAAGGGGAAGATAGGGATGAAAAAAGTACGGAAAGCAATTATTCCGGCAGCGGGATTAGGGACCCGTTTTCTGCCGGCAACTAAGGCTATGCCAAAAGAAATGCTTCCGATCGTGGACAAGCCAACCATTCAATACATCGTGGAAGAAGCAATTGAATCAGGTATTGAAGATATTATTATCGTAACCGGTAAAGGAAAGCGCGCTATCGAGGATCATTTCGACCATGCTTTTGAACTTGAACAAAATCTTTTTGAAAAAGGCAAAATCGATTTACTAAATAAGGTTCAGCAATCCTCCAAGATGGCAGATATTCATTACATTCGCCAAAAGGAACCAAAAGGACTAGGTCATGCGGTATGGTGTGCCCGTAAATTTATTGGTGACGAACCATTTGCTGTATTACTTGGTGATGACATTGTACAGGCAGACAAGCCTTGCTTAAAACAGCTGATAGATCAATATGAAGGGATAGGATCTTCAGTAATTGGAGTGCAGACTGTTCCAGAACATGAAACAAATCGTTATGGAATAGTAGATTCATCGTTTCAAGTAGGCAGGTTATACGGGGTGGAAAATTTTGTTGAAAAACCTGCATTAGGAACAGCGCCATCAAACTTAGCGATCATGGGCCGTTACATTTTATCACCTGAGATCTTTAATTACTTGGATAAACAGGAACAAGGAGCTGGCGGTGAAATTCAACTGACAGATGCCATCCAAAAACTCAATCAGTACCAGCGAGTTTTTGCCTATGATTTCGAAGGTACCCGTTATGACGTTGGTGAGAAGCTCGGTTTTATTATGACAACCATTGAATTTGCATTAAAAGACAAAGAAATTAGCCAACAATTAATTCCAGAGCTTGAAAGGCTTTTAAAAAGGAATAGAAATAAAAAGCTAGGCTTACAGAAAAATAACTCCTAGTTTTCATAGGTATTACTTTGTCTAAAATTCAATGAAAGAAGTGATAAGTTTTGAGCTATCAAAAACGAGTATCGATGTTGATTTTACTTGATTCACTTATTGTTTTAACAGCCATTTATATCGGTTATTTCACCCTTCATCCATACTTCAACATCTATACCTTAAAAACCATTGTTATCAGTTCTGTAGCCTTACTTGTTAGTCATCATGTCTTTGCCTTTAAATTCCGTTTGTATCAAAAAGCATGGGAGTATGCAAGCGTAGGAGAAATCATCGGAATTTTGCGGGCGGTTACTCTATCCATTATAACGACAGGGATTATACAGCTTCTAGTCAACGGGAATGTCTACGTAAGAGTATTAGGGATTACTTGGATGCTGCATGTCATTCTCATTGGAGGATCACGATTCTCTTGGAGAATGCTTAGAGATTATTATATACAGCCCCAACAGGAAAAGAAACGCACGTTAATCATTGGAGCTGGCTCAGCAGGTTCCATGTTAGTCCGTCAGTTAATTAAGAGCCGTGATACTGATCTAATTCCTGTAGGCTTTGTAGATGACGATCCAAGGAAATCAAAATTGCAAATTTACGGAGTTACTGTTTATGGGAAAACAGAAGATATCCCCAAACTAGTAACAAATCTAAACGTCGAAAACATTATTATTGCTATTCCTTCTCTTAGTAAAAAAGATGTTCAAAAGATCTACCAGGAATGCAGCAAGACGAACGCTAAAACTCAAATCATGCCAATGATTGAAGATATTGTATCCGGAAAGGTATCAGTAAATCAGTTCCGGGATGTTCGAGTGGAAGACTTGCTTGGCCGTGAACCGGTTGAACTGGATATGGAAAGCATTTCTAATAATCTAACGGATAAAACAATACTGGTTACCGGAGCGGGCGGTTCAATCGGTTCGGAAATCTGCCGCCAAGTAAGTAAATTCAAACCGAAAAAACTTCTCTTGCTGGGTCATGGAGAAAACTCCATTTACCTTATCGATATGGAACTAAAAAACAAGTATGGTTCTCAATTTGAAATTATTCCGATTATCGCCGATGTACAAGACCGAGATCGTATTTTTGAAGTGATGAGCCAACATGCGCCAGATGTTGTTTACCATGCAGCTGCCCATAAACATGTTCCGTTAATGGAATATAACCCAAAGGAAGCTGTAAAAAACAATGTAATTGGAACCAAAAATGTGGCTGAAGCAGCAAATGTCTTCGGAGCCAAAACGTTTGTTTTAATTTCTTCAGACAAGGCGGTTAACCCTACGAATGTAATGGGATCAACCAAGCGGATTGCTGAAATGGTTATTCAACAACTAGATAAAACGAGCCTTACTAATTATGTAGCGGTTCGATTTGGAAATGTGTTAGGCAGCCGTGGATCGGTTATTCCACTCTTTAAAAAGCAAATTCAAAACGGTGGACCTGTTACGGTAACCCATCCGGATATGACTCGTTATTTTATGACCATTCCAGAAGCTTCACGATTAGTCATGCAAGCGGGTGCGTTAGCTCGTGGCGGAGAAATTTTCGTGTTGGATATGGGGGAACCGGTTAAAATTGTAGACTTAGCGAAGAACCTCATTCACCTTTCGGGTTATACGACTGATGAAATTGGGATTAAGTTTGCAGGAATTCGTCCTGGTGAGAAGATGTATGAAGAGCTGCTTGGAGAGAATGAAGTTCATAAGAAAGAGGTTTTTCCTAAGATTTTTATTGGGAAAACGGTGGCATTTGATTATGAAAGAGTAGTTAATCTTATTGCGAATCATCAGTCGTTTGATGGTGGTTATTTGTCGGAGTATGTTTTGGGGTTGGCGAATAAGAAAGAGCGGATGTTAGTGAAGAATGTTAACTAATGGACGAGAGATAAATAAGTAGGAATCATTTATCTTTGGAAGATGTTGAGCATAGTAATATGGTTTGCTAGGTATTTAAATGAGTTTAATTATGATGTTTGTTCGGTTCGTGGGACTGTTATTTATACGGATGGACATATTGATTAAGAGGATTCTGGAGAGGATGGTGGGATTTCTTATTTATAGGAATCCCATTCTTTCTTGATTTTGGGATTGAATGGTTGTGGGGAACTGACTATCGTGCTTGGATAACATGCTGGAAGCCTTGCGGGATAATGGTGTGAGGTGTTTTTAGTTAGTTTTATAGGTTGATTGAATGGTATATATAATTGGAAGATACTCGGTTGAATTCGTCAGAAAGGTAAATATCTATTTTGCATTTGATTGATATTGAATAGATATTACGAGGTGGCTTTAGTGGTTTAGTAGTTGATTGGAATTGAAGAATATCAGATTCTAATTAAGTCCTAATCTACTAAAGAACAAATATTAAGGAGTGTAGCTAGATGTATATGAAGGTTAAAAGATTGATAGATATTATTCTTTCTTTTATAGGACTTATTGTCTTATCACCCTTTTTTTTAATTCTAATAATTGCTATTAAGATGGATTCAAGGGGCCCAGTCTTGTTTAAGCAACAACGTGTAGGAATCAACAAGACTCATTTCGACATATTGAAATTTCGTACCATGAGAATAGATACACCGAAGGACACTCCAACTCACTTATTAGGTAATCCAGAACAGTATATCACAAAGATGGGCAAATTCCTGAGAAAAACCTCACTTGATGAGCTTCCGCAGATTTGGAATATTTTTGTGGGGCAGATGAGTATTATTGGGCCAAGACCAGCATTATGGAATCAGTATGATCTGATTGCTGAACGGGATAAGTATGGTGCTAATGATGTACCACCTGGACTAACTGGTTGGGCACAGATTAATGGTAGGGATGAGTTACCTATTGAGGTAAAGGCAAAGTTAGACGGGGAATATGTTGAAAAAATTAGTTTTTGGATGGATGTTAAATGTTTCTTTGGGACCATCGTTAGTGTTGTGAAAAGTGATGGTGTTGTTGAAGGTGGAACTGGAGTTAAGAAGCAAGTTGCGAGTACTAAGGAGAGCATTTCTAAATGAAAAGAATACTGATAACCGGGAAAAACAGCTATATAGGTATAAGTCTAGAGAAATGGTTTGGAAATTATCCCGATAGATATAAAATTGATTCCGTTAGTTTAAGAGATGATTTATGGAAGGGAATAGATTTCTCGGGGTATGATGTTGTGTTTCATGTGGCTGGGATAGCGCATATTAAGGAAACAAAGGAAAACTCACATCTTTATTATAAAGTGAATCGTGACTTGGCCTTTGAGGTTGCTCAAAAGGCAAAAAATGAAGGGGTTAAGCAATTCATATTTTTAAGTTCTATGAGTGTTTATGGAATCGAAAGTGGTGTTATAGACAAAGACTCACCTCTCAAACCAAAAAGTAACTATGGAAAGTCTAAGCTTCAGGCAGAGGAACTAATATCAGCTATAGAGGGTGATACTTTTAAAGTTGCATTTTTACGTCCACCTATGATTTATGGAAAAGGTTGTAAAGGTAATTATACTAGACTGGCGAATCTAGCAATCAAAATACCTATTTTCCCTGATGTAGACAATAAAAGAAGTATGATTTATATAGACAATTTATCGGAGTTTGTAAGATTACTTATTGAAGATTCTAAAAGCGGACTATTCCACCCACAGAACAAAGAATATGTACGTACATCAAGAATGGTGGAAATGATCGCCGATATGCATGGAACTAATATAAGAATGACTAAGTTGTTTAATGTCTTCTTGAAATTGATTTCGATAAATACAGTAAAGAAGGTATTTGGCGATTTGGTTTATGATAAGAAAATGGATGATTACAAAAATAGATATATAGTTTGTGATTTTGAGACATCTATAAGGTTAACGGAGAAATGAAATGAAAAAAGTATTGTTTGTAGCTACTGTAGTAAAAGCCCATATTATGGTATTTCATATTCCCTTTTTAAAATGGTTTAAGGAGAACGGGTATGAGACATATGTTTGTGCAAAAAACGATTATGAAAATAAAGAAGACTGTGTTATACCCTATTGCGATTATTATTTTGACCTTCCATTTGAACGTTCTCCTATAAAACTAAATAATTTTAAAACATATAAGCAACTAAAAGAAATTACCGAATCTAATGAGTTTGATATAATTCACTGTCATACTCCTATGGGGGGTGTTCTTACCCGATTAGCAGCACGAAATGCAAGAAAAAAAAATACAAATGTTATCTATACAGCTCATGGATTCCATTTTTATAAGGGTGCTCCTATTGCAAATTGGTTATTATATTATCCAGTTGAAAGATGGCTATCAAGACATACGGATGTACTTATTACAATAAATAAGGAAGACTTTAGTAGGGCCCAAAAATTTAAAGCAAAGAGTATTGAATATGTGCCCGGTGTTGGAATTGATACTAATAAATTTAAAGAGATACTAGTTAATAAAACTAAAAAGCGCAGTGAAATTGGGATTGATGATAATAGTTTAATTGTTCTTTCAGTCGGTGAACTAAATAAAAATAAAAACCATGAAACAATTATTAGATCTATAGCACAATTAGATAAACCTGATATTTATTACGTAATTTGTGGAGAAGGTCCACTAGTGAATTATTTGAAAAACTTAACTATGGAATTAGGGATGGAGAATCAAGTGAAATTGTTGGGGTTCCGGACAGATATAGCTGAGCTTAGTAAAGTTTCAGACATCTTCGCTTTCCCTTCATTTCGGGAAGGACTATCATTGTCTCTAATGGAAGCTATGACATCAGGGCTCCCAGTAGTTTGTTCAAATATTAGAGGAAATAGTGATTTAGTAGTAGATGGTAAAGGTGGTTACTTAGTAAATCCAGATAATATTCAAGGGTTTGCTAATGTACTTCTTAATCTATATGAAAGTAATACACAAAGAGAAAGTATGGGTATTTATAATAGAAGCTTAATTAAGAATTTTGATTTGAAAAACGTAATAGTAGAAATGGGATATATATATTCAAAAAATAAATTTCATTAAATACTCTAATCGAAGGAGAAAAATATGGAAAATCCAAAGGTTTCAATAATAATGGGTGTATTAAATGGGAAAGATCGAATATTAACTGCTGTAGATTCTATTAAAGAGCAAACATTCGAAGATTGGGAATTGATAATTTGTGATGATGGTTCTACTGATGGAACATTCGAGTTACTACTTGATATTGCAGAAAAAGACCAAAGAATAAAACCAATTAAAAATCAGGTGAATTTAGGTTTGGCTCGAACATTAAATCATTGTCTAGAAGTTTCAAAGGGTGAATATATTGCGAGAATGGATGATGATGATTATAGTTATCCAGATAGATTAGCAATTCAGGTAGATTTTTTAAATAAACATCCGGAATATGATATTGTATGTTCAGCAATCGATATATTTGACGGTGAAAAGGTGTTATATAAGAAAAAGCCAATCAGCGTAACTCCAGAAATTGCTGACTTTTTATGGGGCTCCTGTTTCGAACATCCTGCAACTATTTTTAGGGCTAGTAAGTTAAGAGAAGTAAATGGGTACCGCTTTGCAAAGGAAACCCGCAGAGCTGAAGATTATGACTTATTCATGAGAATGTATGCAGCCGGTATGAGGGGCTATAATATTGAGAAACCCCTATTAAGATACTACGTAAATGTGCAGGCAATGAAGAAAAGAAAATTTAAATATAGACTTGATGAGGTAATTGTTAGATATAAAGGGTTTAAAAATCTAGGATTATTTCCAAAAGGATATTTATATGTTTTAAAGCCATTAATTGTTAGCTTAATTCCTAAGAAAATACTTTTAAAATTACAAAGAAACAAATATCAACAATTTGTTAATTAAAAACTTTCAAATTTCCTATAGTGACTTTACTATTTAATATGAGTTGTAATATAGGAAAGGCTTAAATATATATTATAACAGGCACATCGAGATTAAGTAATTATAAAAACTTCCGGATATATAAGACTGGAAGGTATTTACTCTCTTTACTTGGAGGGTATTGGCGATTATGTATAGAAAATAGCAAAAAGTAAAGGAATTTTTAGGAAATGAAAAATTTAGCATTGAGGATAGTGATTTTTTCCATTAGTTTTCTAGTTTCAATAATTTCATTGGCTAGTTATCCACCTCAGGGATATAAAATGGTATTTTTACTTCCACTAACCTACGGTTTATTGATATTGATATTACCATCTATCACAAGATTTATGATTAAAAATGCAGGATTGTTAATATTTAATATTGTGACTTTTGTTAGATATGTCATTTTGGTTCTTGTTGGTGTCTTAACGGATTTTTCAATATGGAGAGGTATCCCACCCGGTTCCACTTACCTTAAAAGTGCTATTTTAGTAATGTTTATTGAGATGATAACAGTTTTCATTTTTATACAAATTATATCCAAAAGGTATTACTCTAGTACGAAAATGCAGGTATCCAATGAGAGGGTAATAAATAAAAATATTAACTCCTTTATACTAAACTTATTTATTTTACTAGGTATAATTTCAGTAATATTATTTCCGGAAATTATATCAAAACTCAGATTTGTTACAAACCTTGATGATTTTACAGAATATCAACGTAATGACTTTCCGCTTTTTGGGCTCTTTGAACTATTATTTAATATTGCAAGGATATTAGTGGTTCTTTCTATAATTGTCTACTGGAAGAAGAAACATGAACTTACTGGTAAGTTTAAATACGTGTTTTATTCAATCGGGATATCTCTTTTAAACTTATTAATAGTTACAGGTTTAAGCAGATTTAGCATACTGATATCAGCTGTAGCAATCCTTTATTTCTTGGCTAAATTATTTAACAAACATAAAAAGCTGATTTTTTCGTCACTTATGACTGGCATTATTTTTTCGGTTACTATTGTATCTTTATATAAATTTTTTGGAAGAAGTGAAAATAACTCCTCAAATTATAATGATTTAGCTTGGTGGAGTGATACATTACAAATGTATTTTTCAGGTCCTAAAAATGTTGCTATTGCACTTACCATGAATGATAGATTTGATATTAATATAGTAATTCAAATATTAGTAGATCTGTTTTCTTCTGTAGCAGGCATCGCCGGCATTCTTCATCCGAATTTTAGTACTGTTGGATTATATAATTTAACCTATTATGGAAGTACGGTGAGTGTAGATCAAATTGTTCCTATTGTCGGTCAAGGGTTTTTTTATTTTGGATATATAGGAAGTTTTATTCCTTCGATTATTGCAGTTTGGTTAATGATGAAATTTGATAAAAAAGCTGCTTTAACTAACAATCCATATTCTTCCTATGCTTATTATTTTATTGCCACCTGGTTTGGGGCATTAATGATGGTAAACTGGACCATTCTATTTTCTCACTTTATAAACACATTTGTCTTACTAATGATAATTATTAAAGTGAATAATCGCTTTATCTTAAAAAACAAAAAGTAGGAAAATTATTATGAGAGCTAAAAGCGCTATAAATAACCTAGTAGCAGCACTTCTACTAAGTTTAGTAACAGCTATTTCGGGATTAATTTTACCAAGATTATTTATTTTAACCTATGGTTCTGAGGTAAATGGACTAATCTCTTCAATAAAACAATTTTTGGTATACCTGAGCTTAGTAGAAGCTGGAATTGGTTATGCATCAATGGCTATGCTTTATTTACCAATAAGAGAAAAGAATTATAAATCAATTAATTCTATTCTTTCTGCAACAAGGATTCAATATATTAAATCTGGTCGGCTTTTTATGGGTCTGGTACTTATCCTAGCATTTATATATCCATTTTTTGTTTTTAATCAAATTTCATGGACATTGGCGTTCCTAATGGTTTTAGTTCTTGGGATAAGTGGCGTATCGGAGTTCTTTTTAATAGGGAATTATAGAGTGTTTTTAACTGCTTCCCAAAAGGGTTATGTAGTTTCATATATTCAATTAGGTGGATTATTTCTAAACCTATTTGTCACAATTATACTTGTATTAGCTGAGGTTAATCCTGTCGTTGTACAATTAGTAGCATCCGCAGTGTATGTACTAAGATTTGTTTTTTTGAAATTATATCTTAATAAAAAATATCCGTTGGCTAGTTATGATGAGGAGCCAAATTATAAGGCATTGGATAAAAGATGGGATGTGCTTATACATCAAATTGTGAATCTTGTATTAGTAAACACTCCTATAGTTATCATTACAGTATTTAGTGGTTTAAAGGATGTAAGTGTTTTTATCATTTATTTGTTGGTTCATAATATGATAATTATGCTTTTATCTGTGTTTATGAATGGATTTCAAGCCGTTTTTGGAGATATTATATCAGAAAAAAACAAGGCATTATTGAAGAAAAACTTTCATTTATATGAATGGACATTTTTTACTCTAGTTAGTATTACTTATGTGATTACCGCGTTATTATATATGCCGTTTATTTCTCTTTATACATCTGGAATAACTGACGCAAACTACATTCAACCCCAACTCGCGATTCTATTTGTTTTTATAGGTATTCTCCATAATTTAAGAGTTCCATCCATGTCAATAATGAATTCAGCGGGATTATTTAAGGAAACAAAAGTTGCAGCAATAACCGAGGCTGTAATTAGCCTTATATTATCGTTGACATTAGTTCAATATTGGGGAATAGTAGGCGTGCTGGTAGGTTGGTTAGCTGCCTATATGTTTAGAATTGTTATACTGGTTAAACAGATATCTAAAGATTATGTATATGGTAGTGTATTTCCTACTATCAAGGTGATCTTAATGAATGGAGTATTTGGCTTAATCACATACTTCATTTGTAAAAACTTTATTTACTTGGATATTAATAGTTTTTTTGAGTTTTTGGTAAACGGAGTTTTAATATCAATAATTGTATCAATTTTAATCATATTTTTTAATTTTATAGTATATAAGAGAGAATTTTTATCGATAAAGGATATACTTATAAATTTACTAAGAAAAAAGCAGAATAAATCAATTTAATATGAATCTTGTTTGGGAGTTAGAGTCTATGAAAGTAGCATTTGTAGTGGACAATATGATTTTTGGTGGCATTGAGCGTGTAGCTATAAATTATATGGATATATTGATAAGCCAAGGGCATGAAATAGATGTAATTATATTAAATTCAAAAGTAGATGAAATTGTTAAGGAAATACCAAAACAATGTAATGTGATATTTACCAATCTTCCCAAAACACTTTGTCCAGATGCTTATTGGACTGTTGCAAAAAAACATAAGTGGGGGAAATATATATTTCCTATAGTGTATTTTATATTATCATTCCTCACTCCTGTACTTAGAATTTTTAAAGGTAGGCGTGGGAAATACGACCGCGCAATCGCCTTTTCGGGTCATTATAATGATTTAACATATGTATCTAATTATATTAACGCTGACAAACGCTTTTGTTGGCTTCATGGTGGTGTTACTGGATATCTATTAATTTCCCCCGGTTATTATTTTTTATATAAGAAAATAAAAAATCTAGTAGTGCTATCTAAAGATTATCAAGAAAATGCAATGATTAGTAATAAATTGGATGACTGTAATATAACCAAGATGTACAATCCAGTTTCCATAACTGCTAGATTATTAGATAAACAGAAAATAGAAAAACTAAAAAAAGATTATGGTGAATTCATGCTAATGGTAGGTAGATTTTCCTCTCAAAAGGATCAAAGAACTGTAATTAATGCAATAAAAATTTTAAAAACAAAATATAAAAGAACAATGAAAATGGTATTTGTTGGTGATGGACCTACTAAGGAATCTATTGAAAAATATGCTTCAGATTGTGGAGTATCAGATTTAGTAATTTTTGAGGGAACTAAATCTGACGTGCAAAATTACTATAAGGCATCTAAAATATTTGTTCATTCAAGTCCGTCTGAGGGATTGCCAACAGTTTTATTGGAAGCAATGTCCTTTGGCGTTCCAATTGTAGCGACTGATAGTAAACCTGGAGTGAGGGAAATTTTAGGAGATAATGAATATGGCTTAATAAGCCCAATAAAAGATCCGGAAATAATGGCTTTAAATATGAATAAACTACTTTCCGATAATATATTGTATGAAGCTTACATTAAAAAGGGATTGGAACGAATTGAAGACTTTAAACCAGAAGTTATTTCCGAACAATTAAAAGTACTTTTAAAAGATGTATAAGGAGAAAGAAAAATGAGCAATAGATTAAACGTTGCAGTGACAGGCTTTGTTGGGACCGGCTCATCAGCTGTTATTGATTTAATAAAGGAATTTGATAATTGCGGAGTTGCTTTAGAAAGTGATCAACCTTACGAACACATACCGCTTTATACGGATAACGGATTATTTGACTTGGGGGCCATAATGATGAATGTGAATAGCCCCCTTCGTTCTGGTACGGCAATCTCCTCATTTATTAAAAGTATGAATTGGCTTAATAATAACAACTTTGGCTGGTTTGG
Source organism: Fictibacillus sp. B-59209 (assembly GCF_036216745.1). Lineage (NCBI taxonomy): Bacteria > Bacillati > Bacillota > Bacilli > Caryophanales > Fictibacillaceae > Fictibacillus > Fictibacillus sp. B-59209. The sequence goes on from NZ_JARMMC010000015.1 coordinate 44,012, forward strand.
TTCATATCGATGGTTAGTCGGTAACAAATTTGAAAGAGCAACTAATGAATTTGTTAATGAAATCAGTACCCCAATTAGTGGGAGAACCTATAGTGATTACAAAAGAGTCAGATTCTCTATTTTTAAAGTCTTCTTACAAATTGCTGCAAAGATAATTTATAAGCGTAAAATTTATAAGTGGGGTAGATTATATATCTTTGAAAAAAAACAAAAATTTTTTTCTATGCCCTCACCCGATGAATTTTATACTGCTGCAAGGAAATTCGTGAATTCTTACTTTGAAATGTGTGCAAAACCAAATAAACAAATAATGGTATACGATCATCTTCTTTGGCCCCAACATACTAATTTGGTAGACTCCTATTTTGACGAAAATTTTAAAATGATCGTTGTATTACGAGACGCAAGAGATCTATATATACTAAATAAATATTATTGGAGTAAGAGAACAGTTGGTAGCGGATCCGAACTATTTCCTACAGAACCTAAAGATTTCATATACTACTGGTCAAGATTAATGGCTGGAACCAAACAGAGTAATTCAAAGAAAATCCTATTTATTGAGTTCGAGGATTTAATTTATAATTATGAAAAATCCGTTTCGCAAATTATGGAATTTTTAAACGTTAAGGCTGAACAACACACAAATAAAAAGAAATATTTTGATCCTGATAAGTCTATAAAGAACACTCAGACATTTTTAATAAAAGATGAATGGAAAAGAGAAGTTAAAGTAATTCATGAAAAGATGCCTCAATATACCTATGATTTTCCTTTTGAAAATAGTACAAGTTTAGATGAACTGTTTAATTAAGACCTTTATACAGCACTAATAAGATGGAGGAATCGGTAATGAAAAGCGTGATAAATACGAAACATTTAATTTACTTCATTATGGTCATATAAATTTATTGAAAAGGGCTAAAGATCAAGGTCATTATCTAATTGTTGCAGTGTGAACAAATGAACAATGAGGTAAAGGGAAAAAAGTGTTCCTTTTCTTATAAGGAAAGAAAAAAACTTGTAGAAGCTATTCGTTATGTAGATATGGTAATACCTGGAAATAGTTGGGAACAAAAGGTTGATGACGTAGCTAACGGAGTATGGTGCTGCAGAAGGTGAAAATACACTGGATCCGACGATGAAGCAGCTTGTTTCGTAGTTTCGAAGATTCACGATATACCATTCATCAATGGGAGATTGCACATTTATAACCTATTCAGCCTGCAGAATGCTAAAGCTGAGGAGGCTATAGAAACTTTTGAGGAACTGACGACAAAAGGAATTTTAGACATCAATCATTCATTAATTTCTATTGAAGAATTAAGGAAGCATCCTTGGATTCTACTAGGTTGGGGATGCAAACAAAAAGCAGGCTGGGTTAATTTAAGGAAATCTAAAGAGCAATGGCTTAACCTTATTCAAGAGTCAGGTATACGTTCATTCGGTAACAGCAGTGGATCGAATGGCAAGTATTATCACCCCTGTCCTCAATTAGTAAGGAATAGAGTCACAATGGTAGAAGAATTAGTTACTCTTTATAGAGAGAGTGTATAGAAGGGAAGAGGAGTAATAACATGTCAATTTTAGTTACCGGAGGCGCTGGATACATCGGCAGCCATACATGTGTAGAGCTTTTGAATGCGGGATATGAGGTCGTTGTGGTAGACAATCTATCCAACAGTCATATGGAATCGTTGAACCGCGTTCAGGAGATTACGGGGAAGAGCTTGAAATTTGAGCAAGTCGATATTCTTGATCGAAACGAGTTAGAGCGTGTTTTTACGGAGAATGAGATTGAAGCGGTGATTCACTTTGCAGGTCTGAAGGCAGTAGGGGAGTCGGTCGCTAAGCCGCTTTATTACTACCATAATAATGTGACAGGGACAGTGGTTTTATGTGAGGTCATGCAGCAATTCGGTGTGAAGCAAATGGTATTCAGTTCATCAGCAACAGTCTATGGTCTGACTGATCAAGTGCCTATTTCAGAAGGAGTATCACTCGGGGCAACTAATCCGTATGGCCGTACAAAGCTCATGATTGAAGAAATTCTTCGTGATCTTTATATGTCTGATAATGAATGGAGCATCTCCCTTCTTCGCTACTTTAACCCGGTTGGGGCTCATGAGAGTGGACAAATTGGGGAAGATCCAAATGGTATTCCCAACAATTTAACACCTTATATCACTCAGGTAGCTGTAGGCAAACTGCAGGAACTCCAAGTGTTTGGCAACGATTATGATACTGTGGATGGGACAGGCGTCAGGGACTATATCCATGTCGTAGATTTGGCAAAAGGTCACTTAAAAGCACTAGATAAAGTGATGAAAAGTGAAGGTGTAGAAGCTTATAACCTTGGTACTGGTAAGGGTTATAGTGTGTTGGAAGTTTTAAGTGCTTTTGAAAAAGCAACAGGAAAAACGATTCCTTATAAAGTAGTAGATCGCCGGCCTGGTGATGTTGCGGTTAGCTATGCTGATCCGACAAAAGCAAAAGAAGAGCTTGGGTGGGAAGCAGAAAAAGATTTGGATGAGATGTGCCGTGATGCGTGGAACTGGCAAAAGAAGAATGTTCATGGTTTTAAAGAAGAAGTTATAAAGTAATGCTCCTATGGACATAACAGAGGTATGAATATATTTAAATTTCTTATCGTTATTGTATGGGCGCTATTTTTGGGACTTCATACCTTTACGGACAATTTGGAAGCTCTATTAAGTAATCAATCTATTCAATTTATTTGGAATGCATCTCCAGACTTTTTATCTTTCTTTAATCTATCAGATCTCACGGTGATCCATCCTTACTTTTATCTTGTAAAAGCCGGACATTTGATTGGCTTTGGAATTTTAGACTTACTTGTATTTGTATGGTTAAGAAACCACGGAAAATCAATGCTGCTTACCTTTTGTTTTGCTGTATTTACAGAAATCCTTCAGCTGTATTTTGGAAGGGATGGTAGGTTGTATGATGTGGTTATTGATTCGTTAGGCATTGTTATGGTTTATCAGTTGTTAAAGCTAAACAACAGTGAGAAAGCATCGATTCCCTATGAATAGATGCTTTTTTTACAGAGGAGATAGAATGAAAACAACCATTCAAGATGTACATAAAGCGATCTATATTATTAATATCCATGCGAAAAATGCGCCTGCACTCTATCCCATGAAGCAGCGAGCAATTCAGAAATTGCTGAAGGAAGGTCGAGCTGTAAAGATAGGTTTAACCTATTCGCCCAACCCGGGAAACGCGTTACAGCGGTTAGATGTGCTTATAAGAGTTGGAGATTTCTTATTTCATCTTCCCTCCACGAAAGAAGATCGAAGAAACTTGGAAATCCTAGAAGATGATCCCGAATATCGTAACCCCAAAGTATATATGCCTTTGAAACGTGCGAAGCGACTTTTAGAGTTATACTCCCCTTTGCTAGAGTCACCAGTTGATAAGGAGCCCCTACAAAAACAACCTACTACCTATATCGGGTTATCCGGCTATTTAAATGGTAAAGTCAATAATGGTATCGATGCTGCTTACGTGTTGTTTTGCTGTATGATGTGGTGATTGACTCGTAAGGCATTGTTATGGTATATCAATGGTTAAAACTCATAAACAAGAGTGAGAAAGCATCATTTCCCTATAAATAGATGCTTTCTCCATTTAATCTAAATTCTTTGAAGGTTGGATAGAATGAAAACGACAACCCAAGATCTAGCGATAGCCATCTATATTATTAACAAACACGCGAAAAATGCACCTGCTCTTTATGAGATGAAGCAGCGGGCGATTGAGAAGCTGCTGAAGCAGGGTAAAGCACAGAAAGTAGGGCTAAATTATTCCCCGAATCCGGGTAAAGCCTTGCAGCGACTGGATGTCCTGGTTCAAGTTGAAGATTATTTGTTTCATCTTCCCTCTACGAAAGAAGACCGGAAAACACTAAACATTCTGGAGTACGAAGCACAGATCCGCAATCCTAAAGCATCGATGCCTCTAAATCGGGCCAAGCAAATTTTAGAGGCTTATTCGCCTTTGCCAAAACCCCCAGCTGTTAAGCATTCCCATCCAAAGCAAAGACCAAAATATATTGGGATCTCTACCTATTTGAATGGTCCAAGTAAATAATCATGATTCTCCAGAGCCTTCGTTCAGCCAATCATACCCCAGCACATTGGAATAGCTTTCTCGCCTTCTCTCCACCGTCAACATTCCATAAATGACACCATAGAAGTACTGAGCAAAGCTTGTCCTGATCTTCTGCAGCTTGTACTGGTAAACCGTAATCTTGAAGCCTTGGATCACTTCCGGGATCAGCATCTCCAGCGGCTTTTCAATATTCAATTTCTTGTAGGCAACCCGAGCTTTTTGCCAGAGAGAGCAGATCTCTGCAGCGGTTGTGAAGAAGGGTTTGACCGCCTGAATAAAGTCTCTTGGTATGTAATCAGGAAGATAGGAATAATCCAATGTCGGCGAAAACGCGGGTTGCTTACGTAGGATTTTGGTTTTTATTTTTTCTTTTGTTTCTATGTTTTTAGTTTCCGATGCCGGAATGACGGGATTTTTCATAGCGCTGCAAGGTGTTTGAGTGCTTGTCAAGGCCGGTTGTAACTTCCCCAGAATGTCCGGAATAAAAATCCCCAGTTTTCCTATTTTTCAAGCTTATCCTTGTTGCGTTTTTCCTTCAGCCGATAGCTCTCACCATTTAGGTTAAAGATGCGTGAATGGTGAAGCAGTCGGTCTAACATCGCCGTTGCATAACTCCTCTCATGTATCCACTTTCAGTATTTAAACTCAACTTATTTTAATAATGAGCAGAGCTCGCCCGGATCTTCCGGACAAGCTCTGCTTTTCAGGTGCATAATTACTTAACAACTGGAATTGAGATATTAGCTAGAAAATCATTAATGAACATTTGGTGTTCAGTAAATATATTCTCTGGTAAATCACCTAGTGGATAGAATATATTCTGTAAAGATTCTTCATTTTGTTCAATCAAATCACCTCTGTAATGTTTACAGATGAATGCAATCAGCACAGGAGATACTTGGTCTCCATTAGGGAAAGTCTTGTCATAGTGAGAACCAGAGTAAATACCAAACAGCTCCATGTCTTCTAACGAAAGACCAGTTTCTTCATATGCTTCTCTCCTCGCAGTATCTTGAACGCTTTCTCCTAATTCCATGAAACCGCCTGGAAGTCCCCATTGGCCATTATCAGATCGCTTTTGAAGCAGCAATCGATTATCTCTATCCAACACAAAGGCACAGGCAACTACCATAATCACTTTCTCATTTCCTACCATTGATCTTAAACGTCGTATGTAATCCATTTCAACAGCTCCTCTTTCCATTCATTATATGGATAATTACCTCAACAAAGCAGTACTTTAGACCGATAAATATAAAGAATATAATTGGTTTAAATTGCCAGGAGGCTTAGCTATGTCAAGTGATATTGTACAACAAGAAAAAAATGTCTACTCAGAATTGGAATTATTACTTAACGAATTAACTAAAGATGTTGTTAATGAGGTTATTAAGCAGGTTGTTTCATCGCCATTTTCTCAACTTTATAAGAAATATGATGAACAAATACCCTTATTGGTTAAGCAAAATGATGAACTAAGAAATCTAACCAATCAGCTAAATTTAACTAGTAAAAATTTATATGATGATATGTATGAATTAGTAGGGGATGTTAGTAGAGAAGTTATCGAACATAATGTAATAAACAAATTAAAAAGTCTTTATGATAGTCATGAAAAACAAATACTAACCCTAGGAGAGAACGCAAATAAACTCGATAATTATGTGTCTGAACTTATTGAAACAGAGAAATTTATTACTAACCAAGTGAAACAAATTACAGGCGATGTAGGAGAGAATCTTCTTAAAAACCACATTATGTTACAGTTCGAGCAACTCTTTAATAATTATAAGGTTTTATTACCAAATTTGAAAAATTCGCAGGAATTATTATCAAATACAATTGTAGAATTTTCTAACGCGGAAGAAACCTTTCAAAAATGGTTACAGGAAATGGCTTTAAAAATGGTAGATCAAGTAACTCAAATTATTAATTTAAAACTGAATGGTATAAAAAATCAGATTGAAGCTCAAGTAAGTTCTCTAGAAGAGAAACTTATTGAAATTAATGATTTTATTATGGTTGCACAAATTGTTGAAAAAGACCTAAGAGAAACAACGAATAAATTAGAAGACAAACTTTTAAGTGTGGAAGACAATATTTCTGAAGTTTTGAAAGAGACGAATAAACAATTCACTGTCATAAAAAAGGAAAATAGCAATTTTTATGATTCTCTGAATTCAAAAATTACCCGTATAGGTGGAGCTATTATACTTTTATTGATAATATCTCTTTTTTTCTAGGAGTAAAAGTTATGAAAATGAATCAAAGTTACAATGTTTTTTTGTATGCAGAAAAGTATAGAGAGCTTCAAAGATTATTATCTGATAAACATAAATTATATTATAAGGAAAAATTAACCAGGCATTTTAATGAAGCGTACCATACGGCCAAAAATCATAAATTGGAGATCAATAACCATATCATAGGTTCCGATGCTAAATTAATTCAACCTGTCTTAAATGAATTGGAATCCCTAGGCTTAAAATTCCAAGAGTTAGAAAATGGACTTAAAGATAAGTTTTTACTCTTTATAGTAGGAATGGGTAATGTAGGCAAATCGACAGTGATAAACTCTCTTCTTGAACATGAAGCTGCAGAAATTGATTTTTTACCAAAAACGTGGAAAATAGATGTTTTTGAAAATAATAATAGTGTATGTTTATTAAAATTCAAGAACGGTACATCTAAGAAATTGTCTATAAAAGATACAAAAGAGTTTATTAACTTAGAAGAAATGAAGGTAGCAGATAGTAAAAAACAGAAAAAAGAGGCATTAAAAAAAATTGCTCCTTCTTTAAAAACAATTGAAGAGAAAAGAGAGCTTGAAAAAACATTAGAAGAACAATATTTATATAAGTCAGATTTAGTAGAGGTTCGATGGCCAGTGCCAGAGAACCGTCTTTCAGAAAAATTTAAACTAGTAGATACTCCTGGTCTGGTACAAGAAAACTTATCAGGTGAAACAAAAATGAATTTGCAAGAATATTATCACAAAGCAGACGGAGTCATTTGGTTATTAGATGCTAATAAAATTGCTCATGGAAAATCCAAAGAAATGATTAGTGAGTTAAAAGAGGCTATAGAAAATATTGGAGGGAAAACAAATAATATTATAGCTGTAATTAATAGAATCGATCTTATTCAGCATAATAGTGAGGTTAAAAGCGTGTTAGAACAAGCCCCCTTATTGCTGGGAGAGTTTTTTTCTAAATTTATACCTATTTCTGCAAAAAAAGCATTGGATGGATATAAAACAAAAAATACAGAACTCAGAGAAGCAAGCGGCATTCTAGACTTATATGATGAGATTGAATCTCGCTTCTTTAAACAAGCGCAAATTATTAGATTGGAAAGTAAACTTACTAGTTTTCGTCACCAAGTTAAACTACTAGACGAACCTGAATACATACTTAACGAATATTTAACTCGTTTAAAAAAGGATCAAAATTCTTTTGAAAAAAAGGAACAAAACATAGCTACAGTATTTAAAGAAATAAGAAAAGAATTTATAAATGAGTTAGAAAAGTCTAAAGAACACCTTATAACAAGAGTTAACAAAAGAATTGATCAGTTTACAGAAGGTCTTTATGATAAGTCTTCTTATGAAAAAAAAGAATATATGAATAATACAATATTTAGAGTGAATGAGGTTGAAGACCAGTTAAAAGGTATTTTGTCATATTGGCGGGGGAAAATAGATGAAACTTCTAAAACCCTAGTCAATGAAAATGAATTCCATGAGTTTGAGCATATTAATGATCAAATAATGCAATCTTTTTTTTATATTTCAACTAAGGGTGATCAAAAAGATGAGGGATTAGTTGAATCTAAAAAGATCCTTAAGTATAGCTCTGTCCCTTTGGGAACCAATATGGAAAGCATGGAAGATTTCTTTCTTAATCTATTTGGTGAATCCTTGGGTGGTATTTTTAATAGCTTCGGGAAGGGTATTGCAAAATTTTTCACGCTAAACAATGTGAAAAGGCAGCTTAAAGACAGTTTTAAAACCAATATAGGAAGTTATACTACTGAGATTAAAAAAGAAATAGATAATCAAATAAATCATCAAAAAGTGAGTTTGTTAGAAGCCATGGATCAATCCTACTCTCGCTTACATGGATATTATAAAAACAGCCTTTTAATTAAAGATTCCCTTGAGACATTTAAACATTCTATAAATCAAAAATATAACCCCCCAATGCTTCTTGATATATTGAAACAAGATAAGATGAAAATAAGTAACAAGGAGATTATAAATGAAATTATATGAAGATTTATTAAGTATTAAGGAAAAAATGGAAAATTCACCGTTGCGAAAAAGTAGAGATAGTGCTCCAATACTTATTGAACAGGAGCTTTTTAACGAAGATTTAGCCTCTTTAGATATATTGATAGAAAATATTAGTGCTGCTCTGTGTGTAGGTATTATAGGGGAAGTGAAGGCAGGGAAATCTACATTAATAAATGCATTAGCGGGAAGAGTAGTTACACCTACAAACGTTTTGGAGGCAACATCCAGTATTATCAAAATAAAATATAGCGCTACTGAATATGCAAAGATTATTTATACTACCGGTACAATTGAAGAAAAAGAAAATGTTGAAGTTTTATTTCAATTTCTTACTGAACATGCTAATGATCAATTATTTTTTTCTACTGTTCAGTCAGTAGAAATAGGAATACCGCTAAATAACTTGAGAAACTTAATACTGGTGGACACTCCAGGGTTAGAAACAGTTACAAAGGATAATGAGAAAAGGACTCATGACTTTGTGAAAAATGCGGATCTCTTTTTATGGGTAATTAATGGTCACTATCTTGGTCAAGCAGACATACTAGATACAATGATGGAAATTATAAAGCATGGAAAACCGGTTGTAGCGGTCTTAAATAGAATAGATGAAATAGATGGTGATGTAGATAGACTTGTAACCTATTTAGAAGATGAGTTAGGTATGTATGTACAAAACATTTTCCCGTTTTCTGGATATCAGGCGTTGCAGGGTATATTAGAAAATAATAATAATAAAATCGATGAATCCGGGTATTATACCCTATTAAATTATTTAGATGAAAGAATCAATCAAAAGGTTGATGAAGTAAAAGTCAAAAGTACGCTATCTGCTACCCAAACTTTGATTCATCGAGACATTGTTAAACATGAAGAAATATTAAATACAATGAAATTTGTTGAAGATCAAATTGAGAAAGTTGAAAGAATAGTGGAAGAATACAGCGATAAGACGGGTAATGTTATTCAACATGCTTTTGATAACTGGTACAGTTACCGATTTTTAGAGTCAGAAAAGAAAGAGTTAATGGATGTAGTTCAAACAGGTAATATTTTTAGTAATAAAAAAATGAAAGAAAATTTAAATGTTGCTTTGCAGAATTTTTTATCCAATGAACGTATTGATCAACAACTCACTTTACAAGTACAAGAATTAAATGAGATTTTTAAAATCGAATGGGATAAAGCTTTACATAAATTAAAAGAAGAAATATTAATAGATTTCAATGATTTTTCTGTAGCTGGGCAAAAAAGGTTAACCTTGCAGCTCTCTAATACAGATAAATTGCATATTGAGGGGAGTGTCTTATCCGGAGCAGCTACCGGGGCTTGGATTGGTGGCGCTGCTGGTGCTTCAGCAGCATTTTATGCCGCTGCACTGGGTCCTGCAGCCTCTTATGTAACAATTGGGATGGCAGCTTCTGCCTTTCTGCCGCCTTTTCTTCTTATAGGAGCTTCAATAGGTTTTACAAACAAGCTTTTAAAAACAAAAAAGGAAAAAAATTTGGTTGAAATGAATGTTAGCGAACTTATTGAATCTTATAAGAAAGAAAATAAACTCCAGATTTCAAACCATGTATTAAAAATATTTAAAGAAAGAGCAGAATTAGTTTCAAGAAATGTTCTAGAAGAACTTACTCGCTCTTTTTGTAATCAACAATCCAAAGATGAACTAATGGTTTACAAAAAGACACTGACGGAATACATTATGAAAATGAAAAAATTACAAGAGTTATTATTTGTACAAACAATAGTGCAATAATCTATAGATGCAATTAAGGAATTTAGGTCTTACCACCCTCGCTTAGCCTAATATAAAATTTGGAAGATCCATTCACTTGGATCTTTTTTTATTTGTCGAAACTTCACGAATAGCCCCGCTCAGCCGATATTTAAGGTGATGAACCATACATACAATAAATGTTAAATTGTGTAAATTTTAATATAGGGGGGCTGCACATGTCAGAGGTTCAAACGAGATATTCGAGGCTGGCTACGATTACGAAGATGATCAATACGAAGCTTGAATTGAAGAATGTGTTGGAGCATGTTGTGCTGGCGATCTCGGAGGAGATTGTAAATTGTGATTCGATCGGCATTTATTTGCCGCAGAAGGACGGTACTTACCGGGGATATGTGGGCAAACCAAAGGTCATCAATGGGGTTACGCTTGATATGCTAGTGATTGATCCGTTCGTTGATCGTCTGGCGAAGGAAGTGCTGGATACAAAGACAGCGATCTATATTCCGGATACAGCAAAGGACGATCGCCCGGATCCGAGGCCGATCGAGAAGTTTAGCATCAAGTCTTTGCTGTGCCTGCCGATTTTTAACGGTGAGGAAACGTACGGGCTGGTGTTCCTGTTTAATTATGACTCTCACATGATCTTGTCAGAGAGCGAGATTCAGTCGGTGGAGGCTTATGTGAATATGGCAGCTGTTGCCATACGGAATTCAAACCAGCTCAGCCGGAAAGAGCGTTTGCTGAAGGACAAGCAGCTTATGCTCGATGTTAATCGGGAACTGTCCCACTGCCAAACAATGCAGCAAGTGCTGGATATCTGTTTCTCATACGTCGGCAAAGTGCTGGATAACCCGAATATTGGGGCTCATCTGCTTGATCCGATTGCGGAAAAGAAAATTCGTCCGGCTCACTTAAGCAAAGAGAGCGACTGGACGGAGGAAGAGTGGAAGGAGACGCATGGCAAGATCAAGATCGACCATAGCAAGGATCTATTATTCCAAGAAGTGATCCGGTCGAAGAAGGCGATTTATATCGGGGATGTGTTCTCTGATCCGCGTCCTGACCACAACGCCTGCCGCAACTTTGGCATTAAAGGACTGTATATGATGCCGCTTGTGGCGATGGGTGAGGTGCTTGGAACCATACCGGTCGTGAACCTGGACGAAGTGAACAAGCCCTACTCGGAGACGGATCTTCAGCTGGCGCAGTCAGTGGTGGATGCCAGTGCTTCTGTGCTTTCCCATCTTCTTTATATGGAAAAGCAGGAATTAATCATTCAGGAACGGACTTCTGAGCTTTTGGAGAAGAACAAGGAACTGACTGATGTTGTGGGAAAGCTCCAACGGCTGAGCCGGGAGAATGAATTAATCCTCGACTCAGCCGGTGACGGAATTTTCGGGCTTGATCTTGCCGGGCGATTGACGTTCAGCAACCCGGCCGCAGCAAATATGCTCGGCTATGAAAACAAAGGAGAACTGATCGGCCAGCCGTTCAGCTGCATTTACTATGGTGATCGGCATAAAGAGGTTTCCCTGCCGATCAGCAAGTACAATTGCGACGAGTTTTTTTACCGAAAGGACGGCAGCAAGTTCCCTGTGGAATTCGTGACGTCTTCCATAAAAGAAGACGAGGAAACCGTTGGCTACGTCGTGACCTTTAAAGATACAACCTTCCGGAAGCAGATGGAGGAGAAGATTCGCTATCATGCCTACTTCGACAGTCTAACGAACCTGCCGAACCGGGTGCTGTTCTTGGACCGTCTGAACCAGGGGCTCACCTATGCCGAGATGTGCCAGGGGAAATTAGCGATCATGTTCCTGGATCTTAATCGCTTCAAGACGATCAACGACACGCTCGGCCATAGCTTTGGCGATATTCTGCTGAAAAAGGTAGCGGACCGTCTGGCGAACCTCATTCCAAAAGAGTGTACCGTATCGCGACAGGGCGGGGATGAATTTATGGTCATCATGCCTAGGGTAAAGGATCAGGAGGAGGCAGTCCATTTTGCAGAATATATCCTTTCTTCCTTCTCGGAGTCCTTTGATCTCGATGGACATGAGGTCATCGTGAAGCCAAGCATCGGCATCAGTCTGTACCCGGATCACGGAACGAACACTGACGTCCTGATCAAGAATGCGGATACCGCCATGTACAAGGCGAAGGAAGTGATCGGAGGAAGCTATGAATGCTATGAGAAGGGGATGGATTTCCGCACGATTGAAAGTGTCCAACTTGAAATTGATCTTCATAAAGCGCTCGAGCGGGACGAATTTGTCCTTTATTACCAGCCGCAGGTAGATTACCGTGCAAAGGAAATTATCGGTGCAGAGGCGCTGATTCGCTGGAACCATCCGGTAAAGGGGATGATTCCGCCGCGTGATTTTATTCCGATTGCCGAGGAAACCGGGTTGATCGTGCAAATTGGAGAGTGGGTGCTGCATAAAGGCTGCCAGCAGCTGAAAAAATGGCATGCTGAAGGGCATCGCATTGCCCTGTCCGTGAACATTGCCGCTCTGCAGTTCAAAAAGGAGCTCGCCGCAGTCGTGCAGTGCCTATTGAGGGAGACCGGGCTTGAACCGGAGTATCTGCAGCTCGAGATCACAGAGAACGCCATCATCCAAAACACGGATGCGACGCTTCGTATCATGTCGAAGCTGAAAAAGGAAGGCTTGAAAATCGCCATCGATGATTTCGGAACCGGGTACTCATCACTCGGCTACCTAAAGAATTTTCCAATTGATACGCTGAAAATTGACCAGACGTTTGTAAAGGACATCATCCAGGACAGCAATAACGAAGCCATTACAAACACGATCATAGCGCTTGCAAAGAACCTGAGGCTCAGTGTTATTGCAGAGGGTGTGGAAACGAAGGAACAAATTGATTTTCTGATGGAAAATGACTGCTTCTTGATGCAGGGGTTTTATTTCAGCCGGCCGGTGCCTGCTCATGAGTTTGAAGCTTTGTATTTTAAAACAATGGAGGAGAACGAGTGATGAAAGCAGTAAAGGGCGTATTGGATTATTTAAAAAGCGGTGGCGTAGAGTATGTATTCGGTATTCCAGCCGGTTCCGTGAACGCGTTTTTCGATGAGCTGTATGAAATGCCCGAGATCCAGCCGGTCGTTGCTAAGCATGAAGGGGCAGCCTCCTATATGGCCGCGTCCTATGCAAAATATTCCCGGTCACTCGGGGTATGTATCGCGTGCAGCGGCCCCGGGGCGACCAACCTCGTAACAGGTGCGGCAAACGCCATGCGCGAGCATCTTCCCGTTCTGTTCCTGACTGGTGCAGTCCCTGTCAGCACAATGGGGCTGAACGCCTCACAGGAATTAAATGCGGAGCCCGTTTTCTCACCGGTAACGAAATACAGTGTGACGGCTCAGGATGCTTCCTCTTTAGTAGATGAAGTGGCGAAGGCCGTTGAGATCGCGCTATCCGGTGTACCTGGTCCGGTTCATGTGGCCATGCCGATCGATCTTCAGCTGGAATCCGTTGCTGAAGTGCTGGTGCCGGAATTCCCTGTACGGTCTGTGATGCTTCCGGACCGTGCGGTAATAAAAGAAGTTGCAAGGAAACTCGCGGAATCAGAGAGCGGGTATCTTTTTGCCGGACAGGGTGCGCGGGGGTCAGAAGCGCTTGTGCTTGAATTGGCAGAATTGCTTGGGTGGGCGGTTATGACGACTCCGCAGGCGAAGGGGCTATTGCCAAGTGATCATCCAAACAATGCCGGAATCTTCGGATTTGCCGGCGGCGAGCGTGCATCACAGCTCATGAACGGAGATGGCGGAAAAACGCTGTTCGTCATCGGTTCGAGTCTTGGCGAAACCGCAACGAATAACTATAATGCTAGTCTGACAAAGGGTCGCTATGTGATTCAGATGGATATGGATGAGACGGTATTTAACCGGAAATACCATGTGGATCTTGCGGTGAAAAGCGAGATCGGTGCTGGACTTGCGCAGCTGGTTCAGGAATTGAAGGCGCTTGGTGTGAGTCGGATGCCGGTTGAATCTATAGGTATTATTGCAGATGAACCAATTGATGAGTACAATACGCAGAACGTCCTTCGAAAGCTGCAGGAGTACTTGCCGAAATCGACGCGCTTTACGGCGGACATCGGGGAGTTTATGTCCTACATCGTGCATTATATGAAAGTGATGGAGTCGGATACTTTTGACATCAACGTTCATTTTGGTGCGATGGGAAGCGGGCTCTGTGCGGCAATCGGTTCGAAGCTGGCCGATCCTTCCCGTCCTGTGGCTGCGATTACCGGTGACGGCTGCTTTTTCATGCACGGTATGGAAGTGATGACGGCCAAGGAATATCAGCTGCCGATTCTTTTTATCGTGATGAATAACGCCAGACTCGGCATGGTGTACCACGGCCACTCCCTTCAATACAAGCGGGTGCATTCCCGTTTTGAACAGCAGCCGGTGAACATCGCCAAAATGGCCGAGGCGATGGGCGTACCGAGCGCAAGAGTAGAGAAGCTGGAGGATCTGAATCTGGATCTGTTTGCCTCCCTGCAGTCAAACAACGGACCAGCCGTACTCGAAATTGCCTTAGTCGATAACAATGTGCCCCCAATGGGAGACCGCGTCAAGTTTCTGTCTTCGTTTGGGAAGTAATAGAGTGCCGTCAGGGAAACCTGGCGGCTGTTTTTATGGGGCAATGGCAGTGTTACACATTTAGCCAATCATATCCCGGAACATTGGATTAGTTCTCTCGCCTTCGCTCTACCGTCAGCATGCCATAAAGGACACCATAAAAATATTGCGCAAAGCTTGTCTTGATTTTTTGCAGCTTGTACTGGTAAACCATGATCTTGAATCCTTGAATGACTTCCGGGATAAGCAGCTCCAGTTAAAAAAATCCGGATCAGCATAACGCTGGTCCGGATTTTTTTGCGTTTCTAACCGTTCTTTTTCACCGACGAAATCCCCGTCCACGTAATCGCCTCTACGGTTTCCAGATACTTGGCTTCCATTTGTGGAAGATCTAATTGAAGATAAGCAACCGTTAACTCAAAATTAGACGTTTAAAACCATTAAGTCCTCGTCAAAATACTGTCCGTTAAATTTTAGAGCATTCGTTCTACGCCATATACCTGCAAACCTAAGTACTTGTATAGTCTCTTTGCTGTTTCATTTTCGGATACAACTGTTAAATTTATTTGTTCCAAACCATTGCAATTTTTTGCCTTTCTTATTAGTTCAATCAAGAGTGATTTTCCTAAACCCTTCCCCTGTTTAATTTGGATAGTTCTTATTGAACCTGCCATTTAACTGATTAAAGACCAAGAAAAATGGACTGCTGAAACAGTCCATTTTTTTCAATTCTTCGCCCGCTTGCGGAATTATAACCCACTTTTTGAATCTATTTTTCCTAAGATTTTTTGGACTTATTATCCAGAATGGAGCGTAATTCGTTAATATCTTCTTTAGACAAGGATTCCTCCTGAATGAACTGAACCAGCATCGACTTCAGCGTGCCACCATAAATTCGCTTAATAAAAGACTGTGTCTCGGCCTGCTGACATTCATCCTGCGAATAAAGCGGAAAAAAGGTATACACCTTCTGATTTTTATTTACACCGACCACCTGTTTTTGAACCAGACGATCTAAAAGAGTGCGTACTGTTTTCGGCTTCCAATCAGTTCGCCCCTGCAAGGAGAAAATGACTTCATTGGCCGTTTGTGGAGCCTTTTCCCAAAGCACGTTCATGACTTCCCATTCTGATTCTGAGATACTGGGCACTTCTATAGCCACTCCTATCCTCCTCCTTTTGATTATT
Organism: Fictibacillus sp. B-59209; assembly: GCF_036216745.1. Classification (NCBI taxonomy): domain Bacteria; kingdom Bacillati; phylum Bacillota; class Bacilli; order Caryophanales; family Fictibacillaceae; genus Fictibacillus; species Fictibacillus sp. B-59209. The sequence continues at coordinate 59,983 of NZ_JARMMC010000015.1, forward strand.
CATGTAATACCTTCAATTCATACATTTGTTACATAGAGAAGACAACCTTCTTTGCCAACTCGGGTGTATAAAAATTCTTTATATTCTGCTCATCCGATAAGTTCGGGAGGCAAGGATTATTTAGCATTCTCCTTAACACAATAAAACAAATTTTGATTGTTCACTCAGCCATACAATCAGCATATTTTATATTCTCAGCAAATAATTAATATATGCCTTTATCCCTTAAAATAGATAATGTTATTTGTGCTGCTATACTCCCGTTAGCGTTATCTTCCTTTTGTATATTCGTTGCAAAGAAATAAGTGTTATCCTTGGTCTCTACATAACCGATAAACCAACCATTAATATTTTTGTTATTTACCATGCCTGTACCAGTTTTTCCAGATAGCAAAGAACCATTTTTTTCCTCTAATTTGATCGCATCTTTAATAGTTTGGATATTTTTCGCCTTAAATCCAAATTGGTTTGTATAAAAAGCTTTGAGCAATTGTACCTGTTCTATTGGCGAAATCTTTAATGAAGATTCTAGCCAATACTGTGTGATTCCTTCGGAAAGATTTCTATTACCATAGCCAATTTGATTAAAATACGCTTGTAAACGATCCAGCCGTGTTCTTTTATCCAAATCCTGAAAATACCATGTTACTGAATTTTTCATAGCTGTCGATAAATTTTGATCTCTATTCCAAGATTCATAGGGATAATGTATTCCATTCCAATTCATGGTGGAATTTTCACTCGTTATTGCATCTGACTCCAATCCAAACAAAGCGCTGTAAATCTTGTAAGTAGAATCCGGAGAAACCCTTAGTTTGCTTTGATTTTCATTATAGATATGATATTGATTGGCTTTCATATCATATAATACAAAGCTCCCATCATATCCGGCGAAGTAATGGCTTAGATCCTCATTCACCGTCCGGTTACTTTTAAAATCGTAGCGATTATTTTCATCGGCAAACGCAGAAATAAATGGAACTTGACTTACCACTAATAATCCAACAAACATAAAGATAGCAACACTTTTCAGTTTCAACAGCTTCGTATCCTTTGTAAAGGATGCAATTCTTTTAATCCGTCTTTTTATTTGCTCCTTAGAACCGTTCAGCTGGTTTGCCAACGTGAAATTCTTCGTTTCTGATGCTCTGGCCGCAAATTTAATAATCGTGTTTCCATATTCTATATAACTGGGCCCATCCAATGAATTTAAAACAGCCATATCACAGGCTATTTCACGGTCCAATCTCATTTCTCTAAAAGCCATCCAAACAAGCGGATTGAGCCAGTATAAAATTTGATAAATAACAGTCAGGTAATTCGCCGCTATATCATTATGTTTATGGTGATTCAGTTCATGCAGTAAAATGTATTTGATATCCTTCATCGACAGCCATTCGTCAAAATGAGCCGGTAGCACAACATAGGTCTTAAAAAGACCAAACGTCATGGGGGATTTGACAAGTGGGGATTCCCCTACAATCAAACGTCCTGATATATTTAAACTTTGCCTACACTGATCAAATAAAAGTAAAATTTCTTTATTTTTTAGGCAGGTTGTAGTGCTTTTTATCTTCTTCAACTTTAACCAGGCATATATTGTTAGAACAGTCATAACAATTATCCCTGCAATCCATATCACGGCTAAAATATTACTTGGAAAATCCAGATTGGGACGATTTACAGATACCGTAAAGTCCTGCATCCAATTGTTGTTTTCAAACCGCTGATTTCCGTTAGCAATAGTAGAAGTACTTATTCTATTACTTTGATTAACATCCAATAAATGAAAGTATTTCACGAAATTAAATAAATAACTCGATATAAAAGGAAGCGTCAATCCAATCAACAATAAAAACCATAGATAATAGTGCCATTTCGCTGATAACTGCCTTTGGAAGACTTTTTTTATGAGCATAATAACAGCAATGGTAAAAGAAGATACTATGAAACTGATGACAAAATGAGTTAAAAACATGCTGCTCGTTTTTCACCTCCCTACTAATTACTTTAAATCAGAAGTTATTCGTTCAGAATAACCTAAATTTTTAGCGTTTCAATATTAGTTTATCAATCTACACGAATAATTATTTACAGTCGTTGCCTGAAATGTGTTGTCCATTCTTATTATTATATAAGAAAATATCAGTCAGCACATACCAAATCTTTTTAATCCTTGTATATGCTGACTGAATGATAAGCCTGTTCACTGATTGTAATGTCTTGGCGTACTTGATTTGAGAAGTGGGATGAGTAAATTTATTTATTTATTTGTTCACTTCAGAGCGTTAAGTACGACTTGGGCAGCTTCTGCGATAAGCGCATTGTCATAGGTGGCATTCTGTGTATCGCGAGTGCTTAGAATTGCGATGACAATGGGAGCTCTGTGCGGCGGCCAAACAATGGCAATGTCATTCCGCGTTCCATAACTTCCTGCCCCGCTCTTATCATCGACCTCCCAGCCTTTTGGTGCGCCAGCACGGATCAATGCATCTCCGGTGGCATTTCCCTGCATCCAATCTGTCAGGATCGTACGTTTTTCAACAGGGAGCAAGCCGCTGACTGCGAAAGCCCGGAGGCTGGTAGCAAGTGCTCTTGGTGTGCTTGTGTCACGGGTATCTCCCGGAACAGCTTCGTTCAAATCTGTCTCGTAGCGATCAGGCCGGGTAACGTTATCGCCAATCCGCCTTAGTGCTGTTTCAAATCCCTCAGGACCTCCCAGCTTCTTTAATAAAAGGTTCCCTGCGGTGTTGTCGCTATATCGGACAGCAGCCTCGCAAACTTCCCGAAGAGTCATCCCGGTATCTACGTGAAGCTTTGTGACGGGTGAATACGAAACTATGTCCTGGCTGTTGTATGTAACCAACTCGTTGAGTTGATCAATTGAGTAATGCTGCAGTAATGCACCTGCGGCTAGAGCTTTGTAGGTGGATGCGTAAGCGAACCGCTCATTAGGCCGATAGGCGACGGTCCGATTTTTGCCGGTATCGATAGCATAGACTCCGAGCCGAGCGTCAAATTTGCTCTCAAGTTGTGCAAACTCACGATCTATATGGGGTGCTGGTGTTTTCTTTACTGCCGTTTCGGGCTTGTGGTTATTGGCGGCAATCGACCATCCGGCGAGGGGTACAATTGCAATCAATAGCACAAGCAGGGCAAATATAAATTTATTCATTCTGAAAAAATAATGTGTTTTCCTCAAGATTTTAACCTCTTTCTATTAATAATAGATTTCTTGAAAATAGAATAAGCGTGTTTAAACATTATGTTTTGATTAGCAATGATTCGCTATTAACCAGTAGATTCTAAAAATTGTGTATTACTTACGGATTCAATTCCGTTGTTTATGCAACAAAAAATTTATTTATTTTGCAGCTTATTTAATATTTTCAAAATCACATTTATAACCTTTTATGCTGCCCCGAAATAATGGGGAATTTCCTCCTTTCCTCAATATTGATTACACATGTAATATAAGATTACAAATGTAATGCAATACTACATGTGTAATCAATAGATGTCAATCTTCTTTTTTCATAAAAGTAGAATACCAGTAAGGATTGATCGTAAACAAAAGGAAGAAAGGAAAGTCGATTCCGTTCGGGTTGTCCATTGCATTCAGTTTATGACCCTGCAATAGAGCTTGCAGAATGTCCTGTGGGATGTCTTCATCTGTTTTGATTTCTTCCTGGAATGACCGGAAAGCCATCCTCATTTACCAACATATATCTCGCCGGCCCATCTCCTCGTACCAGGTGGGTGGGAAGACAGTTTCTCTCGATATTGGGTCTCCGGGCGATCCGAGCCATATGCATCAAGATGCGTCGGAGTATGGTTCAAAGTGGTTGGGAGCCGGCATGTATGGTTCGCTGGATAAGACCCTTTCAAGTCTTCAAGGTGACATTGGACAGCAAGTCTATTACATGGATTACTGGATCTCCTATTTAGAGGGTGAACGATCGAAGCTAACGGTGTTCCTTAACGAAATTAAAGAAGCACTGAAGAAACAGGAATTAACCAAATAAGGCAGGAGAGACTTCATGGAAATTAAAATAGAACCTAATCAGTTGGCCAACCTGTCTAAACGGATGCTGGAGCATCAAAACCGGGTGAAAAACCTTTAACACAGCCTGGAAAGAGAAACCGGAAAAGCCAGTTCCATTCTCTCTCAATCTGAATTCCCGCCGCCATTTTCAGGACAAATTTCCGCCACAAAAGCTTTAGAATTGCGCCCTATCGCGTATATACAAATTATTCTCGCTCCTTTGGCCAAGAGCCTTGTTGTTTACGAATTAATACAATTTGTCCTATATGGTATACGTTGTGTAAAATTTGACGGGCCAGGCCCCCAACAAGTTCCTCATCCAGCTGACTGTCATTAACTTGTGCTAGTGATTTACGCAAGTTTTCACAAATTAGGCGTGTTTCTGCCAAGACCGCCTTCCATTTTTCAGAGTCTGATGGATCCCCGATATCCCCAAATGTATTCTCTGCCAAGACTGCCTGCCATTTAGAATTTGGTGGTTCACCAATATCTCCAAATGAAGGCTTGTTAATAGATGCCTTTTTTCTGGGCGTTGTGTCATTGATTTGTCTAACAAGTAGGGCGTTGTAATAATTCAGATGGTTCACAGTTTGCCAAATTGTATTCCCTCCTCCAGGAGGCTGCCAGCTTGCATCTGTGGAATTTAAACCCTCAAGAGCAGATTCTAAAGGTAAAAACCAGGTCTCAGTATCCCAACTAAAGTCAAATTCCATGCGAAAAATATCCATCAGTTCTAGGTTCATTTGCTTTCTCCCTTCACCTCAAGTTATTTTAATATTCAGATATCATTTTTATTTAACAGAGCCTTTCAATTAAGAATAAATAACCCTCATTAAAATATTCTGTGGATAATCACCTAATTGATTTCCAAATAGGTTGATCCCCCCAATGTTCGGAGCATCAGATTTAATACCGATCCTGAAATTCAGATGTTTTTGTTTATCGATAAGAATATCTTTTAACGTAGTATTAGAAACCTGTATTTCATCTAAATAGCTTCCATCCTCGGTAATTTTCCATGATTTTAAAAGACCATACTGAGTGTGCCCCTCTTTCGGAAACCACACAGGGTTTAAATTCCCTTTCCTTTCACCAAAATCACCGGGACATGTCCACGTACAAATTTCTTGATCATTGATCCATATCGTAATATCTGAAGGCCAATTATGGTCATAGTGCGGAGCCTCTGAACAGAGCTCCATTGAAAATTGAACAGACTGAATCTTTGCATTGGGCGGAAGCTGCAATGGGAATCGATAGTCGATATATCCCTTGCGAAACCAGATCAGTTGAGCATTCATTCTTTCCGGATGGTAAAATAATGCAGGTTCATCCAAGGGATCGAGTACCCCATTCTTCGTAATGATTCCGCAGGTTGGCGAAATATTAGCATCAAAGTAATGACCAATCGGCATTTCCAGCTGATACATATTTTCTTTATTGCCATAACCAAGATCCATCCTTAAATCCATATGGATATCTTCAAAAACCCGCGAACAAACCTTCATTGTCCCCCTCGTTGCAGGAAGCAGTTCAGTATAGATGATCCCAGCTGTCTCTAATACTCGTATGTTTAAAGCAATAGTGGAAACTGGCAGATTTAATTGTTCTGCCATTTCATTGATGTTCATTTTTTTCGTATTTAGTAATTTTAGAATATCGATTCTTACCTTTGAAGAGAGCGCGTGAGCTACCTTAATCAAAGCGTCTGATTCATCAATTGTGAGTTCTAGCAAGAAAATGCAACCCCTATCTTATTTTTATGAGGAGAACCATATGGCTCCATAATAAAGGAATATCTGGAAATGTAAAAAGATATTGACTTATCAAAATAAAAGCGTTATCTTAACAATTAATACAACAATATTGTTTCAAACATAATATTTGTATTAAATACTACAGTATTTGTTTCGAAAAAAACAGTATTTTTCTTAGCGCATCGATGAACAGTAACATAAATTTTCAGAATGTTTAAACTTTTTATCGGGAAGGAGGAACTAAGTAATCAAGCAGGTCAAAGTTTTCTGTTTTTCCAGCTGCCTTAACTAATTAACGAGGGGGAAATTCAAGATGAATAAGAAAATCAAGGTAATGATTAGCTGTTTGATCATCGTTATTTTTATTCTTTCCTTAGGGGCGTGCAGCCAAAGTTCATCGTCTGATAAGGTAGGAAAAAATGAAATTGTGTTTTGGAATCCGTTTGTAGGTCCAGATGGTAAAAACATGCAGATGATGGTCGATGCCTATAACAAAACGAATCCGAAGTTTAAAGTGAGAAATATCTCACTCAAAGAAGCCGATATGTACGCAAAGATCCCTACCGTTGTCAATTCGGGCAGAAACATCCCTGATTTAAACATTGTTCATGCTGAGCGAATCAAACAATTTGTGGACAAAGACATGCTGATTCCAATGGATGATTCCCTTGCAAAATATCCTGAAATCAAAGCTAAAAATTATGTGAAAGCGGGCTGGGATATTGGCAGCCTGGACAATAAGCGATATAGCGTCCCTTTGGATGTGCATAGCTTTGTTATGTACTACAACAAAGATCTGGCAGCCAAATATGCGCCTCATGCCCTTGATGATCATATCGTTACATTTGATGAAATAAAAGAAGCAGGCTTAAAAGCGAAAAAAGATGGCATTATAGCGGCGCCTGTTACTTGGATGAAGCCTGCCTTCTTGTCGGTGTACAGCCAAATGGGTGGAAGCATTACGAGTGATGGTACGAAGCCGACTTTAAACACGGAACAAGCCGTAGACACGTTAAAACTCTACAATGGTTTTGTAAAGTCAGGCATCACCAATAAAGATGGCCAGGATGCGGGTCAAGTCTTTAAATCTGGAAAAGCGATCTTCTACCCGGAAGGAATCTGGATGCAAAATGATATTAAGAAGGCAAAGAATCTGAATTGGGGAATGACAAATTTCCCTCAGCTAAGTGATGACAAGAACAAAATGGTGAACTGGAGTTCTTCCCACCAATTTGTACTTCTTAAAAATCCTGAAAGAAACAAGAAGAAAACAGAAGGCGCCATAAAGTTTATTAACTGGGTAAGGGATAACTCCCTTCCATGGGCAGAAGCGGGTCAAAACCCGGCAGCATTGGCTACATTGGATAATCCAAAATATCAAAAGATGCCTCAATCGTTCTTGATTAAAGATGCGACAGAACAAAAATCGTTAAAAATCTTTGACTACAAGTACAACGGCTATATCTCTGAACAACTGGACAAGATCGGCAACGATACGGTATTTGGAAAGCTCGATATTAAAAAGGCTCTAGATGATTCCCAAAAAACCGTGGAGGATAAGATTGCTCAGGATAAGTAAGGGGAACCAGGTCTCCAGCAGAATGGATAGAAGGCAATGGAAGGATTTCTTCTATTGCCTTCTACTAAAAGAGAAGGAGAAAAAATATGGATCTTAAGCTGACAGAAAAAAAGAGAATAGACGTGCTTTCACCGGCCATGGGCAAGCCGCATCGGAAAGGAATCATTTTTTCGCCCATGATTTTTATCGGGCCGCATCTTTTGTTGTTTGCTCTATTTTTTCTTATTCCTATATTTTTTGGTGTGTACATTTCTTTTACGAACTGGGATTTGGTCAATACTCCCGAGTTTGTCGGGTTGGATAACTATAAGGAAATTTTATTCAATAAAGAATCAACGTTCTACACCCAGCTGCATACCGGACTGGGAAATACCTTTAAATTTGTGGCTTTTACGGTTCCTGCCTGTATCATTATCCCCTTGCTTTTAGCTGCTGCACTCCATGTGAAACCAAAAGGGATGAAGATCTTTCAAGCGATTTTCTACTTGCCCGTATTGTTTTCCATTTCAGCTGTCATGATCATCTGGTCCATGATGTTTAACGTTTCCTTTGGACCGATTAACCATTATTTCACTTCCTCACCCAACTGGCTGGGCACACAGCCTTACGCATGGATCGCACTCGTCGTTGTAACAGTCTGGTGGGGGATCGGCGGGAACATGATCATTTACCAGGCAGCATTAAACGGAGTATCCAAAGAATACTATGAAGCTGCGTCACTGGACGGGGCGGGCAGGCTGCAAAAGTTTTTCCACATCACTCTTCCAAGTATAAAGAATCAGCTGCTGTTCACGATTGTCATTACAACCATCGCCCAGTTTAATATCTATGGACAGGCGCTCATGCTCACAAAGGGAGGTCCTTCCAGTTCAACCACCGTGCTTCTTATGTATATCCAGCAGAATGCCTTTGGATCGGGTCAATCCATCGCAGGAATTGCGTCGGCAATGGCGGTTATCCTTGGTTTGTGCATCATGGCTGTCTCGGTTGTTCAATTTTTCTTATTAAGAGAGAGGAAGTAGGAGGCGGGTAACATTGAAAAAAGTAAACATCTCCACCTTGATTTCATTCATTTTTCTGTTATGCATGACATTAATTTGGATATTCCCTCTCGCCTGGTCACTTTTCACATCCTTTAAAAATGAGATCGATATCCAAACCTTTGGTTTTACGATGCTGCCCATTCACTGGGTAATGGCCAATTACCAGGACGTTCTGTTTAATAACACAAGTGCTCCTGTAGCCAAGTGGTTTATGAATTCAATGATCATTTCCGTCACACAGACCATTCTTGTATTGGTGGTTGTTTCAATGGCAGCCTATGGATATACCCGGCTGCGATTTAAAGGGAGGGACTGGCTTTTTTCCTTCTTGCTGGCAACCATGATGTTCCCTGCTGTTGTGAACCTGATCCCGTTGTATAAAATTGTTGATACCCTCGGTTGGGTCAATAGTTATTGGGCTGCGATCGTTCCAGGAGCGGCAGCGGTGTTTAATGTTTTTTTAGTAAGACAGTTTATGATCGGAATTCCGCTTGAACTGGATGAATCAGCGCGGATCGACGGAGCCAACGATTTTCAAATTTATACGAAGGTTACCCTTCCGCTTATCAAACCCGTATTAACCGTTGTGGCGTTATTTACATTTACGAGTTCATGGAATGACTTTTTGTGGCCATCGATCGTGTTCAATGATATTGATAAAATGCCGATCACACCAGGCTTGCAGCTTTTGCAAGGAATGTATGTCACAGATATCGGACATGCGATGGCAGCCGCTATTATTGCGATTGTCCCAACCTTTATTTTGTATTTGTTTACTCAACGTTATTTCTTACAATCGATGTCTTTATCTTCTGGAGTAAAAGGATAGGGGGGAAACGCTTTGAATAGAAAACTGGAAAGAAAACTGATCATCATTGGATCGGTATGGCAGATGCTTTCTGGTCTGCTTACCATCTTTGTCTATGGATCGTATATCAAATCACAAAGTAACGGTATTCATGAAACGCAATTTGCACAAATGAAAGCGATGGAATCTTTGTTTGGCAGTTTATATAGCTTTGCTGTAACATTCGGCCTCTTTTTTGTAGCTATAGGGTTATTGAATCTTTATCTGGCAAGAAACTTTAAAGATGACAAGGTCGAAGTAAAACTATCATTCTGGTTTATTTTATTAGGTGTTGCCTCCTACTTTTTTATGGATTTCTTAAGTACTGTTCTTTTTCTTTCGGGCGGAATATTGGCCTTGGCAAAAAATAAAACGATTTCGAAGTTACATAGTCAGGCAGAGCCAACCCACTAATTTATCAAGGAGCTGTTGATCATGGAAGTGAACATTCGCAAGGAATATCCCAGACCGCAATTTGAAAGAAAAGAATGGTTAAATCTCAATGGAGAATGGGATTTTCAGTTCGATCAGACGAATGTCGGTGAAAAAGAGCAATGGTATAAACAAACAAAATTAAATCAAAAAATTATCGTTCCCTTTACGTATGAAACGAAGGCCAGCGGAATTCATGAGGAAACCTTTTGCCCCTATATTTGGTATCAAAGGTTAGTTACTGTGCCTGAAGAGTATTCCCATAAAAAAACTATTCTGCACTTTCAGGCAGCCGATTATGTGACCAAACTATGGGTGAATGGTATTTTTGCCGGCCAGCATAAAGGGGGATATACGGCATTTTCCTTTGACATTACCAACTATATCAATGCAGGAAAAGAAAATAACGTAGTCGTCAAAATAGAGGATAGCCACAATGAACATCAACCAAGAGGGAAGCAACGATGGATTGATAAGAACTTTGGCTGCTGGTATGTACAATCCACCGGTATATGGCAGACCGTATGGCTGGAATTCTTAAATCAAACGAGTATACATTCGGTTAAAATCACTCCAGATCTGGATACGGATTCCGTAGAGTTCGACTATAAATTGACGATTGTTCAACAAGATCAAAAGGAGCTTTCGTTAAGAACATCGATTACATTTGATGGTCAGCCTGTGAAGGAATTTAGCTTGAAGGCGGACCGTGAAAATGCAAGGATGAAAGTAAATCTGGCTAGCGAGATCCACGAATGGAAAGTCATGCATTGGAGTCCGCAGCATCCTCATTTGTATGATGTGGAATTCACCCTTTACCATGGGGAAAAAGAGCTCGATCGCGTTCAGTCCTATTTCGGTATGAGAAAAGTATCGATAAAGAATGGCAATATTTTATTGAATAATGTACCCATTTATCAAAAAATGCTGTTAGATCAAGGATATTGGGAAGATTCCCATCTTACACCGCCTTCAGAAGAAGCGATCATTTTAGATATCGAGAAGACATTCGAAATGGGCTTTAACGGGGTAAGGAAACATATGAAAGTTGAAGATCAGCGTTTTCTATATTGGGCGGATAAGAAAGGCCTGTTGGTTTGGTCTGAAATGGCCGCAACCTATCAGTTTTCGGATGAGGCGATCCAAAATTTCACGGAGGAATGGATGACCGTTGTACAGCAGCACTATAATCACCCAAGTATTATTACGTGGACACCGTTCAATGAATCCTGGGGAGTAAAGAATATTTACACGAACGAACAGCAGCAAAAATTTACGGAAGGAATCTATCATCTGACAAAATCAATGGATCCTATGAGGCCTGTCATCGTAAACGATGGCTGGGAGCATACCGTTTCGGATATCATTACCCTTCATGACTATGTGGAATATGGTGACGAATTCCTAAGCCGCTATAAGGAGAAAGAAAAAGTCGTGGATAATAAGATTGCCTTTAATAATTTTAAACATGCCATGGCACAAGGATATGAGTATAAAGGCCAGCCGATTATTATAAGTGAATACGGAGGAATTGCCTTTAACTCAGAAGAAGGCTGGGGATATGGGAACCAGGTAAAAGACGAGCAGGAATTCTTAGATCGTTATGAATCCATTACGAAAGCGATCGTGAGCCTGGACTACATTTGCGGCTTTTGTTATACCCAAATTACCGATGTTCAGCAAGAAGTTAACGGACTGCTGACCGAAAGCAGAAAACCTAAAGTGAACCTATCTAAAATTAAACAAATTAATGATAACCAATGATTAAATGACAGTTGGGAATTGTCTTCCTAGCTGGCTCCTCGTTCAGGATCGGAACGGGGTTCGGAATATCACTCATGTTTAGGTTAGTCATAAGGAAAGCACTTATTCGATTAGGAATAGGTGCCTTTTTTTATTCGTATGGTTATGTTACTAGTTGATCCAAAAAATCTCAGATTAATAATAAAAATGGCTAAATATAATAATTATTTTATCGATAAAAGTAATATATTCAATTTTTCACTAGAGGAGCGTATAGAAATACGAGCATCTTAATGGGAATGGACAAGTCTTTGTGCCTGGTTCCATGGATTGAATAACATTTATATTAGTAAAAGTTGCTAATTCTTCCTTTTGAAGAATATACAACGAAAGGGCTACGCTATGGAAACATAGCTTCGCAAAGCTATAGGGGCTAAGGTGATTAAAATTACTAAGCCAGCCAGCCACCGAAGATATGAAGAAAAGGAGAAAATTTTTATGAAAAACAAGAAGATTGTATGGGGTATTGGACTAACAGCCATATTGCTATTTTCCCAAGGGTTTACTACAGTGAATGCAGAATCCCATAAAGGGAAGGGGAACAAGAAAAAAACACATGTTGTAGACAAAAATAAAAATGGAATAGCTGACACCTGGGAGAAAAAATATAAACTTTCAGGAAAGAATATCGCTAAGGAAGATAAAGATAAAGATGGGCTAACCAACTTAGTAGAGTATCAGTTAAACTTAAACCCTGTTTCATCGGATTCAGATAAAGATAAACTAACTGATGGCTTAGAAGACTCAGATAACGACCAATTAAGCAACATATCTGAAATAGAGTTAGGAACAGAACCAAACAATCCCGATACCGACGAAGATCATATCAATGATGGGGCCGAAGTTAGTAAAGATGGGGTTGAATACTCTCAAAAGATCCGAAATATTGATATAAAACTTGAAACTTCAGATAAAAAAATGAATTTGAAATACAAATACAAAAAAAATCATACCATTATTAAAGCTAACTACAAAACCACCACAAAAGAAATGATTACTTCATTAGTAAGTGAACTGGAAACAAAGCCTGGCTTGTCAGAAGATGAAATGATCGCAATCATCACAAAAAAGTTTGGTTTAGAAGACCATGCATATAATTTAGAAGCTGAAATTGAATTCTTGGATGGAACAAAAATTAAAATTGAAAAAGAGCTTCTAAGCGATAAAGATGATCAAGATAATAACGATGAGGATCATGGTGATGGCGGCCATGATAATGATTGAGCAAGGACAGGCAGGTTCTTGTTTTTTTATGTTCCGCACTGAAATGTATTCATAAGGAAAGTAACTATCCGGTTAGACTATAGGGTTCGTTTTGGGTGCTTTCTTAATAAATGACATAAGAAATGACGTATGAATGAGCATACGTCATTTTCTTTATTTGGAACCAACTATTTCCTTATCTAAATAATAGTCACAAAGTTTTAATCCTCTTATTTTAATTTTATTTTTGGGTCTTTTTTACCTTTTTTGTATGAAGAAAAAGAATTACTATATTAGTATAGAATTCTATATTATGTAATTAAGTCTAATATTTGGGGGATTACAACTTGAGAAGTATGTGCATAAAGAGAAAGAGTTTTATTCTATCAACGGTTTTTGCTTTTTTATTTTCGGTATTCTTTATAGGTATTGAGGCCCAGGCCGCGGCAGGGGACAACACATTTATTAAGCCGGCAGAAGGAACGTTTACTTCTAATTTCGGACTTAGAAACGGTGAGTATCACTATGGTGTAGATATGGCTAAAAGCGGATATGTTAAAGTCGTTGCATCAGCTCCAGGAACGGTCAGCAGATCCTACCTATCTAGTTCCTATGGAAATGTAATTTTTATTAAACATACGATTAACGGCGTGCCATACGAAACGGTTTACGCTCATTTAAATACTAGAAATGTAGGTGTTGGTGCTACTGTCTACCAGGGTCAAGTGATAGGGTCAATGGGGAACACGGGGACTTCGTCAGGACAGCATTTGCATTTTGAAGTTCACCAACCCTACTGGACATCTGCAAAAACATATGCGATGAACCCGATGAACTTTATCCCTACTTGGGAAGGGAAATATAGAACGGGCAGTTTCTTGTATAATGTAGGAACGGATACCATCTATCCAATCTCATATAATGGCGACAATGATATTATTGTAAAAGTAGATTCCACAAGTACAACGGTCGGGAAATACAAAGTATATCTGCAAAAAACCATAAATGGAGTCTGGACAAGTGTTGGACAAGCTGATGCTCCTAAAACAGGGGCTCAAACAATCACTTTCACACAGGAAAACAGCAGCAAGGCATTATCTCCATATACTCAATACCGATTACTTTTAAAGAACTCTGATACCACCAGGGTCTACTACAAAGTTTGGTATAAATAAGAATCAAAAGCCTATCTCTTTGATGAGACAGGCTTTTTTTGGGTTAAAAGTGCAGAATGCCCTCATGAGTGACAACAGCTTTATAGACAAATAGTGCAGCAAAACCCAATGATAAGAAACCGAGCAGGAGATTCACGATTTTACGCATACATTTTCCCCTTTTTATGCTTTCAACCTCTTCATATAATCTATATACCAGTAAATAAATGAGCAGGGAAGAGGCTTTACTGATCCCTTTGACGTAGTTGACGGTTTCCTCCGCCATGAGCTGGCAAATGGAAGATAGCTGTTCGAAGCTTGCTTTTTCCCCTTTTTTCAGATTTATGGAATTACTTTCTAAAAATTCAGTCAAATAAGAAGAGACGTAGGTCACATGGCCGTCCGTCTTTATCTAGACGCATCAGCCTTCCTCCAAAGGAAAGCATGTGAAGAAATGTACTTTAGAACTCTGTTGACAAATCAGAGTTTGAGAAGGGACATTGACAGGTTCTCATAGGCAAAGAGTACAGATCCTTTGTCCCCATTCACTTATATAATATCCAAAGGTATTTTTCTTGTTGGTTTTGGAAATACCTCGTCAAGTCTGTTCAGATCTTCTATGGTCAATTGAATAGTAGCAGCTTGAGCATTGGCTAAAACATGTTCTTCCTTAACAGCTTTTGGGATAGCAATTACGTTGTTCGAACGAATGGTCCACGCAAGAGCAATTTGTAATGGTTGCATATTGTATTTTTCCGCAATCTCAATGATGGTTGGATCGCTTAGTAATTGTCTTCTTAAGCTCCCTCCCTGGGCCAGGGGACTATAGGCCATAATTGGCATGTTATGTTCATGATGCCATGGTAGGAGATCATAATCAATTCCTCTAGAGCCTAGATGATATAACACTTGATTTGTCACACATTTTTTTCCGTTAGGGGTATTCCACAACTCAATCATATCTTCTGTATCAAAATTAGAAACTCCCCATCTTGCAATTTTACCATCCTTCCGCAGTTTCTCCATTCCTTCAATCGTTTCTGCCAAAGGAACACGGCCTCTCCAGTGTAAAAGATACAAATCAAGATAATCTGTTCCTAATCGTTTTAGACTATTTTCACATGCGCTTTCAATCAAATCTAACCCGGAATGATGAGGATATACTTTCGATACTAAAAAAACTTTATCTCTACGCCCCTTGATTACCTCACCAACCAAACGTTCGGAATCGCCATTTCCGTACATTTCAGCCGTATCGATTAGCTTCATGCCTAGTTCTAATCCAAGTTGCAAAGCTTTGATTTCTTTGTTTTTCGATTGAGGATTTTCACCCATGTACCATGTTCCTTGACCAATAATTGGAAGAAAGGTTCCATCAGCAAAAGTTACGATACGTTTTTCAAGTGAATGCTTCATTCTTACTATTTTTTCATGGTCATGTACACTCATTTTCATCATTCCTTTCAAAGCTCACATTGTTTTTCTTGAACGACAATTCTTTTATTACCATTTATTGAAAAACTGGATTATTATTTTTAAAAAAAATGTGGCTATACATTGTTGTAGTATAGCCACAAAAATAACATATTAATGCTCACTTACACCAAATGAGCTCCGCCATCAATAAGAAGAACAGTACCGGTTGTAAAACCATTTTTCACTAAGTACACGTAGGCCTCAGCAATGTCTTCAGGCTGTGCCACGCGATTAACAGGTAGCTGCTGTGCAATGTTGCTGTATAAATTTTGTCTTTGCTCGTCAGGCATCCCTCCGTAGAGTGGGGTGTCTACGATACCAGGTGAAACAACATTTACCCGGATAGGGGCCAGGTCTACTGAAAGCCCTCTAACCAATCCATCGATCGCTGAATTGATCGAAGCAAGTGTAGTTGCCCCCTGTGGCGGACGGATTCCATAAACACCAGAGGTCAATGTGATAGAACTGGTATCATTTAAGTACGGAATAGCAGCACGAACGGTTGAGTATTGCCCCCAAAACTTACTATCAAACGCTTCTCTAACATCCGCAACGGGTAAGTCACTAAAATGACCCATTGCACCTTCACCTGCCGTAACGACCAGGTGATCAAAATTCCCTACCATTTTAAAAAAGTCAGCTAGTTTTTCTTCACTGCGAAAATCAATAGTGTATGCTTCCACATTACCACCGAGTACATTCTTTGCCTCCGATAGTTTTGCCTCAGAACGACTTGCAATAATGACTTGAGCAGATTCATCAAGAAATGCCTTTGCTGCGGATAATCCGATACCAGAAGTACCTCCTATTACGACTACACGTTTTCCTTTTAATGACATTGTATGAACCCTCCTTGAAAAATTCTTTTTAGGTTGTATCTGAAAACAATATTACATACTACTTTTGGTGAAAATAATATAAACCAACGCTACATTATTTTATTTTGCTAATAGTTTTAGCGCTTCACGACCTGCCACGGTGCTGGCAATGGTTACGTCAAGCTCTTCTTTTGGTTTGAATAACTCATCTTCATTAACAAAAAAGAATGGACTTTTGATCGGTGCAGCACCCGATACCTTTTTAGGAGCAGGGCTGCAGACGTGCAGGGCGCTATTGAGGAAGGAGCGATCGGCCAGCCGGTTGCCGCTACGGCCTTTATGTTAAAGCGCGGACCCGAGAACTGGCATCCAAATCCTCCGTTCTTTTACCAGGTGGGCGGCGGTCCGATGTATGATATGGGACCTTACTATTTAAACCAGTGAAGTCGTCAACTACGAACTGGAACGAATACAGTCCAACGAAAAAGGCGGCCAGACGAAGTCGCATGTCATTGACCATTTTACCGATTGTGTTCTGAATGGGAAAACTCTATTGATTACCGGGGAGGAAGGGATGAAGTCGCTGGATGTCATCCTGGCTGCAATTGAGTCGAACAAGATGAAGCAGATTGTGAAGGTTGGGGTTAGTGAGGGAAAGGTAGGAGTGAATTAAATTCTCCAAAAGTTGAGGGGGCTGTCCTGAAAGTCGAA
>NZ_JARMMC010000016.1:0-96784 GCF_036216745.1 Fictibacillus sp. B-59209
GCTGAACTTGCATTCCCTGGCCCATCGGCTGACCTTGCATCGGCATAAACGTAGCATATGGATTTTGCTGCTGATCCTGCGATAGCATCATTCCGTGCTGGGATGCCATATTAGGCTGCTGTTGCATTCCAGTCTGAGGCATGCTGCTGTATCCCATCTGGCCTGAACCTGGCGCCCCCATACCCATTTGTAAACCGCCTGGGGGACCTTGAGGATAAGATCCTGCCTGCTGTCCCTGGCCTTGATAAGGCATGGCACTGAATGGCGGCATTCCTGCCCCTGCACCTCCATATACTGGAGCAGTGTACCCCTGAGGCTGTTCAAACATCGGCGGAACACCTGAATACATCTGGTTCATTACAGAAGATGACTCTTCACCCAAGAATGGATGTTTATGCTGTTTCCCCATTCCAAACTGGTCTTTTCCATGGACGAGCCCCGGGGAAAGATAGGCAGGCGGCACATAGTTCATTTGAGGTTCTTTATAGTGAATCGGCTCGTGGTGATGTCCCCATTTCATATGTGAAGATGAGGATGATTCCATAAACGCCGCAAAATCTTTATGAGACATAGGGGCAAGCGGTTTTGGTGATTTCATGGACGATTCTTTGTAATCTTTTTTCGGAAGCAATGGATTAAATGGCATATCCTTTTTTGCCGGTGCCGGCTTTAACGGCATGATGGGTTCTGCTTTCATCGGCATTTTATGCTCGGCCTTTGGCGCCATTTTAGGTTCAGCTTTTAGGATTATCGGTGCTGCTTTTGCGATTATTGGTGCTGCTTTTGGGATAATCGGTGCTGCTTTAGGCGGAGCTGGAATAGGTGCAGGTTTTGGCGGCGGTGGCGGCGGGGCTGGAACCGGAATTTCCTGAACTGGAGCTGCTGGCATTTCTTTTTTGGGCATTTCTTTTTTCTTCGGCTGCTCTTTTTTAGAGCCTGGCATCATAAACGGCATCTTTGCTTTCTCTCCGCGTCCGATCGGCACTTGTTCAGAAGGAATCTTTACTTTTGATCCTCTTTCAAGAGCGCCTGAAGATAAACCGAAATTCACTCTTCTTAATTCTTCAGAAGTTACATTATACTTATCGGCGATTTTTTCGAGAGTATCACCTTTTTGAACGATATGAATTCTCACGTAAACAAAACTCCCTCCTGCCAAATTTCTATACAGTATATGAGAATCTGGGCATTGTGCTACTACCTATTTCAGTAGTCGGTCTTTTACCAATTTATGCCCTGAAAATCAGCTGTATGACTTTGACAGGAAGGAGTCATCTACGCTCTTGCTAACATTCTCTCAAGAGCTTTTACTGCGTATTCAGTTGTTTCGCTGTCCACTGTTATGATGTTCTGAGGATCTCCCTGTGCGATTTTTTCAAGCGCATATGTCAGATGAGGAAGATCAATGCGGTTCATCGTCAGACAGGGGCACATATTAGGATTTAAAGAAATTATCCGTTTATCCGGATAGTTTTTTTTAAGGCGGTTGACGAGATTCATCTCTGTCCCTATCGCCCAAGCGCTGTTTGGCTCAGCGTTTTGGATCGTCTGAATAATATAATGAGTGGAGCCCGCCATATCCGATTGCTGAACGACTTCATGGCTGCACTCTGGATGGACGATGACCTTCATCTCTGGATCGTTCACACGCAAGGATCGAATATTATCAACTGTGAATTTTTCATGGACCGAACAGTGTCCTTTCCAGAGAATCACTTTAACTGCATCCAGATTTCCGTCATATTCCAATTTATTAGCAATTGGATCCCATACAGCCATTTGCTCTAATGGAACACCCAGCGTATAGGCAGTGTTCCGGCCCAAGTGCTGATCGGGAAGAAAAAGGATTCTTTCTTTTTGTGCAAACGCCCATTCCAGCATTCGTTCTGCATTTGATGAGGTCACGGTTGCACCCCCATTCTTACCGCAGAATGCTTTGATGGCTGCCGTAGAATTGACATACGTGAGCGGCAGGAGCGTATCACCGAACAAGGACTGTAATCGGTCCCACGCTTTCTCTGTCTGATGGATATCCGCCATGTCCGCCATGGAACATCCGGCTCTCATATCCGGAAGGATCACTTTTTGATGAGATTCCGTCAGCATATCCGCTGTTTCCGCCATGAAGTGCACCCCGCAAAATACGATGAATTCCGCATCACGGTTATTGGCCGACTGCTGGGCGAGCTGTAGCGAATCTCCCGACGTATCCGCAAATTGAATCACTTCATCTTTTTGATAGTGATGTCCTGGAATATACAAACGGTCTCCGAGCTTCTTCTTAACTGCTCTGACCCGTTCGATCATCTCTTCTTCCGTCATCGTGAAATAGGTTTCAGGAATTCCGGATTTCAGCTTGAAGGCTTCCAGTAAGCTCATCTTTTAACCCCCCTGTAATGTTTAAACTGATGTCGAGTGATACCGCTGAGTGAGTGAGCAATCCAAGCGAAATAAAATTCACTCCTGTTTTCTCATAATGACGAAGTTCATCAAGGGATATGCCTCCGGAAGCTTCCGTAATGATATGACCAGGAACATGATGTTTCCATGCTCCAATCTCTTCTGGTGTGCGGTTATCGAACATAATCACATCCGCACCTGCGCTTACAGCTTCTTTCACCTGTTCAAGATTCTCTGTTTCTACTTCCACTTTCACCATGTGTCCCAGACTGGACTTCACAGTATTTACGGCTTCAGTTATACCGCCAGCCCGGGCGATATGATTGTCTTTGACCATCACCCCGTCATACAGGCCGAAACGGTGGTTATACCCTCCGCCGCAGCGGACAGCGTATTTCTCGAACATCCTGAGCCCTGGTGTGGTTTTACGCGTGTCGCAAATTTTCGTTGTTTCACTGTTTAGAACGGTTACTGCTTCATTCGTTAGCGTCGCTATCCCTGACATCCTCTGCACGAGATTCAGAATGACTCGTTCTCCGCCAAAAATAGCAGATGCAGGACCTTTCACCTCAGCAAGAATCTGTCCAGGTTTAATAACATCGCCGTCTTTCACATTAGGAACAACTGTACAATTTTCGCTTAGCAGCCGGTACCCTTCGGAAATCACATCCATTCCCGAAAATACACCGGATTTTTTAGCGATAAAGCGCGCTTCTGTCTCCTCATCCTCCGGAAACAGCAATCCGCATGTGATGTCCCCTTCTCCAAGATCTTCAAGAAAAAATTCCTGCAGCTGCTTTTTTAGCTTCAGCTTGTTCATTTTGATCCTTCTTTCTGTATACTTGTTTTTTCAGCCAGCAGTTATCATCGTTGGACGGAAAATCACTTCTGTAATGGCCGCCCCTGCTCTCTGTCCGCAAGCGAGCAGATGTAACGATCAGCCAGCCGGTTTGCAGCATGTTAATCCTTTCAATTTCATCGGGTTTACAGTGATAATCCGGCTTTTCTATGGAGAAATTTTCAAACCAGCGGATCGCTTCACCCAGGCCTTCCCTTGTCCGGACAATCCCTGCATACTGTGTCATTTGTCTTTGAATCTCATGTTTCTCCGGCCATCTCCTCTTCTGTTGTTCTGTATATTCCCATTTAACCGGGTACAGGGAGGCTTCATGCTCTTTCAAAGCCATAATCCTTGCAGCTGTCCGTTTGGCGAAGACTACACCTTCAAGCAGTGAGTTGCTCGCAAGCCTGTTGGCGCCATGCACGCCGGTTCGGGAAGCTTCCCCAACAGCATACAGATGAGGAACTGTCGTTTCCCCCCATTGGTTTGTGACCGCTCCTCCCATTGTAAAATGAGCACCCGGGGCAACAGGAATTCTGCCTTCGTTAAGTACAATTCCAGCGTTTCGGCAATTTGCTGTTATGGCAGGAAACCGGTTTGTGAAGCTTTTCACTTTTGAAACATCAAGAAAAATTTCATATCCCTTTTGAATGAATTCAAAAATAGTCCTCGATACGATATCTCGAGGTGCCAAGTCACCCATCTCATGGACACCAGACATCAAGGGTGTTCCTTCGGAAGTAACCAATGTGCCCCCTTCTCCTCTTACCGCTTCCGATACTAAACCGAAAGATGCCCCATTCGTAAATAGCATCGTTGGATGAAACTGTATAAATTCCAGGTCAGAGAGTACCGCACCTGCTCGAAATGCAAGGGCGATGCTGTCTCCTGTAATGCTTTTGTCGTTGGAATTGACGGTATAAAGACCAGCTGCGCCTCCGGAAGCAAGAATGACAGAGTCTGCGAAATAAACAGTAATCTTACCGTCCGCATTCTTTGTCCAGGCACCAACGCATTTTCCTTGCTTAATGATAAGGTCCCCAGCTATTTCAAATTCTTTGACCGTAATATGATGTGAGATTCTTTGATAAAGGACATCAACTATTTTTGAACCTGTTCTATCACCGCCAGCATGGACGATCCGTGCCCGCCGATGTTCTCCTTCCCTGCCGAGCGTGGGACTGCCATCTTTGTTGCGGTCAAAGGGAACCTTCCAATCCTCCATCGTTCGGATCATGTCCGGACCTTCTTTGACCAGAATCTCGGTGAGAGTTTCTTCATTGTGAAAACTTCCTGCTTTTACGGTATCTATAAAGTGTTCAGCCCAGTGGTCTTCTTTTTCAGTGACCGCTGCAATCCCTCCTTGGGCATGATAAGAATTGCTGTTCTGGAAGGAAGACTTTGTGATGATTGTCACATTCTTATGCGAGCGTAAACATTCGGCTGTCATTAATCCAGCAATGCCGGAGCCGATAATGAGAACGTCTGTAGACTCTACGTTCATGACGAAACCCCCGTTCATTTTCTTTACAGGTGTCTTGACACTTATATTTACATAGAATTACACTTATGACAAGAGTTTTTTACGAGAGGCGGTTTAAGAATGATTTATCTTGATTACGCAGCAACGACTCCTATGTCAGAAGAAGCACTGTATGCTTTTACAGAAACAGCAAAAATGTACTTTGGAAATACCTCGAGCCTGCATGACCAAGGATCACAGGCTGCAGATCTGGTCAATCTGGCACGTTCTGAACTGGCCGGGATGATTGGCTGCAATAGTGAAGGGATCTACTTTACAGGAGGAGGGTCCGACGGTAATTTTCTTGCGCTCACAAGCCTTGCTTTTGGAAACAAGGAAAAAGGAAACCACATCATCACTTCACCGCTAGAGCATGGATCCGTGCAGCAGGCCCTTGCTTTTCTAGAAAATGAAGGCTTTGAAATCACCGTACTTCCTGTTGATCAGAACGGGAGGATCGCTTTAAACGATCTTCGCAGCGCCATTCGAAAAGAGACCATTCTCGCTACGATTACTCATGGAAACAGTGAGATAGGCGTTATCCAGCCATTAGGTGAAATCGGAGCTTTGCTGAAAGAAGAGAATGTCATTTTCCATAGTGACTGTGTCCAGACGTTCGGAAAGATCCCTCTTCATGCGGTGAAAATGAATATTGGTGCTCTTACTGTTTCTTCTCATAAAATTCATGGCCCTAAAGGTGTAGGTGCTGTATATATTTCCCCCACTCTCACCTGGCAGCCGCTGCTCAAGAACGGTACACATGAAAAAGGGTTTCGCCCTGGAACAATCAACACTCCGGGAATCGTTTCTTTTATTACAGCGGCAAGCAATCACGTGACTCGTATGGTAGAATGGAAGACAAATGTAGAAGAATTAAAAAACTACTTTCTTTCCCTGACAGAAGAAGATGAATGTTTAATCATTGAAGGAGACAGCCATACGACGCTGCCACATTTTCTGGCCATTCGTCTGAAAGGGATTGAAGGGCAGTATGTCATGCTAGAATTAAACCGCCAGAAGATCGCTGTTTCAACCGGTTCAGCTTGTAAAGCAGGAAAGCAGGAACCTTCCAAAACACTCCTTGCGATGGGGCGATCAGCGGATGAAGCACATGAACTCGTGCGGATTACACTCGGAAAAGAAACAACAAAAGAGGAAATTAAGGCTTTGGCTGCAGCCATCCATGATCTTACACAACGCTTTTATTATCAAACAGGGAGTTGAAAATGTGTAATGGAGACTCCAAAAAAACCAGGAGACGAAAGAAGAGACCTCATACTAAAGTGGTTAAAAGAGAGCAAGAGCCCAATCAAAGGCGGTGAACTCGCACTTAAAACAAATGTCAGCCGCCAGGTTATTGTTGGCGACATCTCGCTGTTAAAAGCAAAAAATGAACCGATTATCGCCACTTCCCAAGGATACCTCTATTTAAAAACGGAAGAAAAAGATGTTCCACATAGACATTTGATTGTTTCCAACCATTCTCCTGAGCAAACGAAAGATGAACTTTTTACAATTGTCGATCATGGAGTGACTGTTAAGAATGTAATTGTCGAACACCCGATTTACGGAGACCTGACTGCATCTCTTCTTCTCAGTACCCGAAAGGATGTAGAGGATTTTCTCGGCAAATTGTCATCAACAAACGCTGCATTGCTCAGTACATTAACAGAGGGCATCCACCTTCATATGCTCGAGGCACCAACGAAAGAGCAGCTGGATAACGTATGCAGGGAGCTTAAACAAAAAGGATATTTGCATTCATAAAAAAGAGGGGGCTGTCCTGAAAGTCGAAAATTGACCTTCAGGCAGCCCCTTTGACGTGAAAAATCTTCANNCCGCGGAAAGCGAGCAGCCTGGAGCGGAGATCAACAGCTACCAGACTTCTTGGACAGCCCCCTTCTTTTTGTTGTTATGCCCCGGTTCCAATCACTTCGACTCGCTCTACAGCTTCCATACGATTCAATGTGGTCAGCAGTTCATTGATTTCACCACGAAGGCCGTTGGTTTCAATCGTCAGCATCACATTGGCTCTCCCTTGCAGCGGTATGGTCTGGTTAATGGTGAGCACATTGCAGCCAACAGAGGCAACAATGGTGAGAAGGCTTGACAACGCACCTGAACGGTCTTCGAGATTGATGGAAAGGGTGATGATCTTTTCTTTGATCATCGTATGAAAAGGAAAAATTCCATCCCTGTACTTATAGAACGCACTCCTGCTGAGGCCCACTTTTTCAGCAGCCTCCGCGACAGTTTTTACCTTGCCACGGTCTAACAAGGATTTTGCTTCAAGCGTTTTTTGCATGGATTCTGAAAGAACATCTTCCCTGACCATGTAAAATTGCCTTTCTTTCATATGTAACCTCCAAAACGGGCTTTTTCATAAGTATATCCAATGAGATAACCATATGTCTATCCCATATAGACAAAAAATAGACTGCCCTCAAGCGCAGCCTATTCGATAAATTCAAATTCATATTTCAAGATTCGGATGGTATCCCCGTGTTCCGCACCTTTTTCACGAAGCGCTTCGTCCACACCCATGGAACGCATCTGGCGTGCAAACCGTTTTACTGACTCGTCTCTTGTAAAGTCTGTCATTTTGAATAGTTTTTCGATCTTTGGTCCGTTGATGATAAATGTACCAGCAGAATCCCGTGTAATATAAAAACCGGACTCTTCCTTTTCGTGGCGGTACAGCACCCGGCTCTCTTCTTTTTCCTCATGGATCAGCGGGAACTCAGGTGTGTTTTCCAGAAGATCAGCTGTTGTGTAAAGGACCTCTTTTAATCCTTGTCTTGTAACTGCTGATATCGGATAAACAGGAATATCCTCAGATAGCCTCTGTTTAAATTCTTCCAGGTTTTCTTCCGCACCCGGAATATCCATTTTGTTGGCTACAACAATCTGCGGACGTTCTGTAAGCCTTAAATTGTATTGCTTTAGTTCTTCATTAATTTTAATGAAGTCCTCGTATGGATCTCTTCCTTCCATGCCGGACATGTCGATCACATGCAGGATAACCCTTGTCCGTTCAATATGGCGAAGGAACTGATGTCCGAGGCCAACGCCTTCATGCGCGCCTTCGATCAACCCTGGCAGGTCAGCCATCACAAAGCTTCTGCCATCATCTACTGCCACTACGCCTAAATTAGGAGTGATGGTCGTAAAGTGGTATTCTGCAATCTTTGGCCTAGCCGCGGATACAACAGAAAGAAGCGTGGATTTCCCTACGCTCGGGAATCCAACAAGCCCAACATCCGCTAGTACCTTTAATTCTAAAACAACTTCTCTTTCTTCACCTGGTTCCCCGTTTTCCGAAAGCTCAGGAGCAGGGTTTGCCGGTGTAGCAAAACGGGTATTTCCCCTTCCTCCTCGTCCGCCTTTGGCAATAACAGCACGCTGTTCATGATGAACAAGGTCTGCTAGTACTTGTCCTGTTTCAGCATCTGTTACGACTGTGCCAGGTGGTACTTTTACGATCATATCTTCTGAATTTTTGCCATGCATGCCTTTGGACATGCCATGTTCACCGCGCTTGGCTTTAAAATGCTTGTTAAAGCGAAAGTCCATTAACGTACGCAGACCCTCTTCTACTTCAAAAATAACATTAGCGCCTTTACCGCCGTCTCCGCCGGCAGGTCCGCCGTTAGGTACGTATTTTTCACGGCGAAACGCAACCATTCCGTTTCCGCCGTCTCCGGCTTTCACAAAAATTTTGACCTGATCCACGAACATGTTTGCTCGCCTCCTTCTATAATTTCTTTACTGTTTCATCTGTAAAACAAGAAATACTTCATGGGGTTGAATATAGCTTTCGATTACGTCTAATAATTTATGTGCTGAAATGACATCCTTCAGCTCCGACTCAAATTCCTCTGTATTATGTATACTGCCCGTTAAGCGAAACATAAAAGCGGAAGGATGCTGTTGGTTTGAGATCGTGAAAACAAGCCGATTTTCAGCCAGCGGATTAACCGAGCGGTTCATGACCGCAAAAAGAGACTGGCAAGCCTCAAGTATGACCTTCCCAACCTTTGAGAGGTCTCTCGCCTCACCGGCAACTTCCGTTTCAAGTACAATGGGGTGTTTCAGCCAGTTGAAGGTTATGAGGTACTCTGCCAATTCAGGAACTTTCAAATTCATGAGGTTTGATTCGTGCCTGGAAATAAGAATGATTTCCTCGATAATCTCCTTTGCCCGTTCGGTCCGACCCATAGATAGGTTTGCCTTAATAAGCTGGAGCTGATTGAGCCAGTCATGGCGGGCATGCCTTAATAATTCTAACGTTGACCAATCTTTACCCATATTTGCACTCCTGTTTGAATAGTTAAATTGCCATTTCCTCTGCTTCAATGGTATTAGACCCAAAAGCCTGTTAATAAATACCCATTTACAAAAGAAAAAGCTCTAACCAACCCGGTTAGAGCTATCTTCTTACGCTTCGTTTGCGATTGGGTATACACTTACTTGTTTGCGGTCACGTCCAAGACGCTCAAAACGAACAACTCCGTCCACTTTCGCAAAAAGAGTGTCATCTCCGCCACGGCCAACATTCATACCAGGATAGATTTTTGTACCGCGCTGACGGTAAAGAATAGATCCGCCTGATACCATTTGACCATCCGCTCTCTTAGCACCAAGGCGCTTTGATTGGGAATCACGACCGTTCTTTGTGCTACCTACTCCCTTTTTGGAAGCAAAGTATTGAAGGTTTAATTTTAGCATTCGTCCCACCTCCTCATTCGGTGTTTTGCAGCAAACCAAGACTATGCTTGTTTTTCCTGCAATGAAATAAATCGACCATAGTCGTTTTCGATTGTTTTTAAGGAAACAACCATACCTTCCAGAAGAAGCTGCACTTTTTCATGGATATGGTCTTCAAGATGATCCGGAGCACGGAAAACCAGGTAGCCTCCATCCTGTTGTGTTTCCACATCAGGTGTAATGCTGCACAGGACTTCCATCGCATTGATCGCTCCAAAAGAGACGGCTGATGCACCGGCACAGACAAGATCTTGTCCATAAGGGCCGGAATCGGCATGTCCACTCATTGAAAATGAACGAATGTGATGCTGTTCATCTCTGTAGATGGTTACCTTAATCATTGGAATTAACCGTTGATTTTGTCGATAACTACTTTAGTGTAAGGCTGACGGTGACCTTGTTTACGACGGTAGTTCTTTTTCGCTTTGAACTTGTAAACGACCACTTTTTGGCCTCGCCCATGTTTTTCAACTTTACCTGTTACAGTCACTCCATCAAGCAAAGGAGCTCCTACTTTCAGGCTGTCTCCACCAACCATAAGAACATCCTCGAATGTTACAGTATCGCCAGCTTCCACATCAAGCTTTTCAACATAGATCACTTGACCTTCTTCAACTCTTACTTGTTTGCCACCAGTTTGAATAATTGCGTACATCACGTGCACCTCCTTGTAAACTCAGACTCGCCATCACAGGTGCTTATGTAAGCTTGAAAACCTGTTCCTGAGCGGTTGGAGCGGGTGCTCCAATAAACTAACAGAAGAATCATACCATGTTGTGTTCTGCCATGTCAATTTATCTTTTCATTCTTTCTTCAATTTCATTAATCGGCCCGATATGGCGGATAGCATAGGATGGGATGGAATCGTGGCCGCTTTCACTTATATAAATCCGATACGAGAGAAGCGACTCAAGATCTTGAAGATGTTCACTGTCTATCCCTCTTAAATGGCGGGCTACTTCAGGAGTAGCTTCGATCCACAGAGCTTCATCATCCATGTGGCGATATTCCCGCAGCGCCAGTTCTGCCTGATTGGCGACTGTTCTTGCAGACTGCACCCTGCCTGTGCCCTTACAGACAGAACAAGGCTCGGTCAGTACATGGAACAGTGGCTTTTTCTCTTTTTTGCGAGTCATTTCAAATACGCCCATTCGGGTAAATCCGTGAACCACGGTAGTTGTTCCATCGAGAGCAAGTGCAGCTTTTAAAGCTTCCTCTACACGCTGCTGATCCTCTGGCTCGTTCATCGTAATGAAATCAATGACAATCATGCCGGAAATGTTTCTAAGCCGAAGCTGTTTCGCAATCTCCTCAGCCGCTTGAAGGTTCGTTTGAAGAACAGTTTCCCTCCGGCTTGATTTCCCTGTGAATTTATCCGTGTTAACATCAATAACAGACATGGCTTCGGTGTGATCAATCCGCAATGAACCTCCGTTTTTGAGCCAGACATGCGGTCGGAGTGCTTTTTCCCATTGTGCGTCAACTCCGTAATAGGAGAAGATATTCTCCTTCCCGCTGTACAAAACGATATTCTTTTGAAGCAGCGGAAAAGGCTTGGCCAGCCAGATCAGTTTCCTGAATTCCCCTCCGTCATCAATGATGATCTCCGTTTCGTCTTCATACGCATGGTCACGGATAATCTTATTCAGATAATCACCTTCATCATGCAAAAGAGCAGGAGCTGCCGCTTGTTCCGCCCGTGCCGCCAGATGGCGGTGCCTCTCTACAAGTCCGTCGAACTCCGCTTGTATATCATCTTCCGATTGTCCCGTGCATGCGGTACGAAAAATCACGCCATCTTCGCCTTTCACAAGAGAATGGCCAAATAGACGCCATTTTTCCTTCTCGTTCCTGCTCATTTTCTTGGATACACCGATATGAGAAGCGTTCGGAAGGAAAACAAGCCGTGAGCCCGGGATTGCCAGCATCCCGGTCAGCCTCGCTCCTTTTGAATCTGTTTCTTCCTTTATTACCTGGACGATCAGTTCTTCCCCCTCTTTCACAAAAGAACTGATGGATGTCCCTTTCTTATCTTCTGGTGCCATATACGTCTGCTGATAGGAAAGCAGGTCATCACGATGAATGAATCCGTTCTTCTCAGCTCCAATGTCCACAAAGGCCGCCTGCATGCCAGGCAGCACTTTCTTTACCCTGCCTTTATAGATGCTTCCAGGTACAGTCTGATCGGACGAATCATCAACTTGAAGTTCTATCGCTTCATCGAAATCCATGACTGCTGTTCTTTTGATTTGGGTTAAAGCATTAATAATAATTTTTTTCACATTTACTTACCTCGCTTACGTCACTCATCCTTTTATTTTAACGAAAAAGATGTCCGATTGCACATCTGACCTGATTGGATGAAAAAAACATGTTAAGCACCTGCTTCTCTTCCACGATCCTGTTTGTTTCCGAAGCCTGGATGACGATAAAATGACGGACCCCTTTTCGAAACAGACTGATGACGTCATAAAGCGCTGCATCCGAGGGAACATGTATGGGCTTTGTCAGCCAGCCCGATCTCCTGTCATCCGCAATCCTCGACATCAAGAAACGAAGGAAGACAAACTGCCGCCTTTTCCACTCGATATAATGAGAGACACCAAGGAAGATCGTCACGAACCATAGATTTAAATGCAGGGGATCCCGGGGTAAAAATGAAAAGAACAGGATCAGCATGATGGAGAAAGAGGTTAATAAAAATACAGTATGTGCTTTTTTAAATGGAAAAATGCTGGCTGCAGCGGCAAACATCAGTTTTCCTCCATCAAGGGGCCATACCGGCAGCAGATTAAAAACCAGAAGAGTTACGTTCATTTTAATAAACCACTCAAAGTCCTGAGGATTCCACCAGCCAAGCTGAAATAAGAAAAAAGCGGCCAGCATAAGCCAAAGATGCTGCACAGGGCCCAGCAGTGTAACGATCACTTCTTCACGGAACGGCCGGTTTCCATGTTCCTCTACTTCCGCAACTCCGCCAAACGGAAAAAGTTCGATTTTCTTTACACGCCATTGAAAAAGATGGGCCCCCGCATAATGACCCATCTCATGTATAAAAACTGCCAGAAACAGCAATATGATTTCACGAAAATGTCCGGTGATGATTGAGAGCCCAATGATTAGCCAAAAAAGGGGGTTAATCTTTACTTTGCTGAAAAATTGAAAAACAGGATTATTCAAAAGGGATCACCTTGCTCGGATCAACAAATGTGTTGCCTTTTTTCAGGGCAAAGTAAAATTTACCTGTTTTTCCGTCCTTATTCGGTGTCACTTTACCAAGGTGTTTTTTGCTTTCCATATAGCTGTAGAGCTTTACATCGGGATCAATGCTGTCCAACTCGCCATACCAAGATTCTTCCCCATTGCTGTGCTGGATGACGACGGTATTTCCAAGGTCTTTCTTTTTGCCGATAAAAATGACATATCCTTCTTTTACGGTATCCACGTTCGATGTTTTTCCCGTCTCCATCATAATGCCTTTTCCGTTCGTCTCAAAGGATTCATACACTCTTCCAGATGCAGGCTGGGCATAATCTTCGTTTTTATTTGCAGCTGTTGCATTCTTGCCTGGTTCAATTTGTTTTTCAGGCAATAACGCCAGTGGTTTCCCAAATTGATTCTCGTACCATTTTTTCGCGGCTGCAAACTGAAACTCACTGTGGTACATTTTCTTAATCAAACTCTGCCCTTTTGCCGAAAGCTCACTGTCATTTTTAAATAGAATTCCCGCCCCAAGAAAAAGGCACACGGACATCATGATCTGAAATAAAAAGAACAACCCGTTAAATCGGGGGCCTTTCTTCTTTTCTTCCATTGAAGCTGTACTCCCTGTATACAAGCTGGTTCTGAACGTTTCATTCTCTCCTTGAGCAAGCCTGTCTGCATACCGCCGTCTTATATCATCCGCACTGTTTCTCATCATCCATTCCTCCGCATCATGTTATACCACATCTTATGACTTGTCCGCGGGCCTTATGACAGAGGAAGAAAGGGTCTTTGCCTGAAGAATAAAAAATCCTCCAAGTCCGGGGAAGGGCAGATGGACTGCCTCCCTTTTAATGAAGGAAATTCGGGAATGAATTATCTCATTCCCAGCAACGTTTTAATTTTTGAGAAGAATCCTTTTTCCTCATCAATCGTAGTCAGAGGGACAGATTCTCCAAGAATTCGTCTTGCGATATTCCGATAGGCGATGGACGCTTTGCTATCGGGGTTCATCGCGATCGGTTCACCTTTATTTGCCGCTTTGATGACATTCTCATCATCAACGACCACGCCGATCAGCTCAATGGCAAGGATGGATACAATCTCATCCACATCAAGCATGTCACCGCTTTTAGCCAGGTGGTTTCGTACTCGGTTAACGATCAGTTTAGGAGCTTCCACTTCTTCTTGTTCAAGCAGCCCGATAATACGGTCAGCATCACGAACCGAAGAAATTTCAGGATTCGTCACCACGATGGACTTGTCCGCACCTGCAACTGCATTCTTGAATCCTTGTTCGATACCAGCAGGACAGTCGATGATGACGTAATCATAATCCTGTTTTAATTCTGTAATGATTTTCTTTATCTGTTCCGGTTGAACGGAGCTTTTATCCTTGGTCTGCGCGGCAGGAAGAAGGAATAAACATTCAAACCGTTTATCTTTAATCAGCGCCTGGTGAAGCTTGCAGCGCTCTTCGACGACGTCAACCAGATCATAAATGATTCGATTTTCCAGACCCATTAACACATCCAGATTGCGAAGGCCGATGTCAGTATCAACAAGACATACTTTTTTACCAGAAAGGGCAAGGGACGTACCGATATTCGCAGAAGTCGTAGTTTTACCGACTCCCCCTTTCCCAGAAGTAATGACTATTGCCTCTCCCATGATTCATTCCCCTTTCTTACTATAAACGATTCAAATTGGGCCTGATTCTATGTACTGTACTGATTCGGTCAATCAAAATTTGATTTTCTTCATCAGAAATATAGGCGCATTCCATTTCGTGCCCAATTTCCGGATAATGGTCAGGCGCCCGGCTGATCAGATCCGCAATTCTTAGCTGAGTGGGTTTCATGACAGAAGCGGCAATAACCGCTTCACGGTTACCGGATGATCCTCCGTGGGCGATGCCTTTTAACGAACCCATCACAAAAATATTGCCGGTTGCCATTATCGTGCCGCCTGGATTTACATCTCCGATCAGCAAAAGATCCCCCTGAACACTTAACACCTGGCCGGAACGGATGACTTTTGAAACTCTCATGATCTGAGCTTCTTTCTTCATTTCCTCCGCTTCAGCCACCGTAATGACATTGGATTCAAACCGCTTGATGTCCAGGTTCTGCTTTTGTCCGATAATTCCACGCACCAGCTCCGACTGCTGGTCTGATAAATACCGGTTGCCGGTTTTGACAATGACTGAAATAAGCGGTCCATTCAGCAACTGTCCATGGTCGTCGGATAATTTATCATGTAGCTCCTCGACCAGCTGCTCAAATGAGCATAGGTCGTCCAACAGCAGGACAAGACCGTCTTTCGTGCCTTTTATTGTAACATTATGTTGGAGTTTTTGTGCCATTGCCATCGTTCACCTCAACATACTTTCATTCGACAACTTTTTAAATAATCCTCTTTTTATGTCCATTAGTTTTCATGGATGGTTTTCTTCACCTTTTTCAGCAGCTTAACAAACGGATAATAAACGAGAATCGTAAACACAGCGTTCAAGATAAGCGTGGGTAGCAGCCTGTCATAAAAGAAGGAGTCTATACTTGTATCGGCAATACCAATTAAAGAGTTTAATCCATAAACCATAAATTCAAGTCCTGCCACCCCGGCTGCACTTAAAAGTATAGCAACAAAAAAGTTGCTGAAAAGATAGCGGGATAAAACAGAAATAAAGTAAGCCACCAATGCGGTAGAAAACATGTACACACCGATCAGATCTGTATAGATAAGATCGGTAAGAAGCCCAAAGATCATCCCGAACACGATGCCAAACGAAGGTTTAAGATAGCATGACATCAGAATGATCAGGACAAGAGAAAAATGCGGAATTAACAGGAAGCCCCATCCATAATGTTCGGGTGCCAGCACCTGCATGACCGTACTCTCAGCCACAAACGCAATATAGGTAATAAAAGGAAGAAGAATCCTATTCATTATTCTTCCTCCTTTGCTTTAAATTCGTTTTCATCGACTTGAGGCATCGACCGGTCAAGAATCATCACATGATCAAGATCATAAAGATTAGCAGACGGCTTTAAATATGCGGTCTTTGTCAGCCCATATTCATCCGGCTTTACTTCCTTGACTGTTCCGATCAGCAGCCCGCGCGGAAAGACCTCGCCAAGACCCGATGTAATCACCTTCTGGCCTTTTTCCAGCTTGGCATTTACCGGTATCTTTTTAAACAGCAATGCTTGTTTCTTAGAATCATAGCCTTCAATCATTCCGAAAATACGCTTATTGCTTTCAGCGATAGCGGAAATACGGTTCGTCCTGTCGTTGTCGCTGATCAGCTGTATCGTGGAATGGAAAGCAGATACCTTCGCCACTTTGCCGATGAATCCTTCAGGTGAAACTACAGCCATCTTGGATTTGACACCGTCTCTGTATCCTTTATTCACAAAGATGAATTTGTTCCATCGATCAGGAGAGCGTCCGATGACAGAAGCCTCCCTCACCTTATACTCCGTAAGATCAGCCTCTTTTTCGAGCTGGCTCTTTAATGTTTTGTTTTCCTTTTTCAGTTCCTGCACATCCACAGACAGCTGTGCATATTCATCCAGCTTGGATTTCAGCAGTTTGTTCTCATGATACATATGCTTCATTTCTGTCAGGTTCTCAAAGAAACCCGCTATAGAGTTAGCGGGTTTATAAAACAGCGACTGGCTTACACCAACCGTATCTTTTAAAAATTGTTCCGGCCAGCTTAATTCTTCACGATCTTTCATAGAAAAACCGATCATTGCCACCAAGACTATGATACTCGCAAGAAGAATAATTAGCCGCTTGTTTGAGAAAAATTGTGGCACGATCTAAACACCTACTTAAGCCTTTGTTTTCGAACGAGAAGTAATCCCGGCCTTTGAACGGAAAAGATGCAAGTTTTCAAGTGCGCGTCCTGTTCCGACAGCGACACAGTCCAATGCGTTCTCAGCAACGATGACAGGCATCTTGGTTTCTTCGCTGATCACCTTATCCAGGTTACGAAGCAAAGCTCCTCCTCCAGTAAGTACAATTCCGCGGTCCATGATGTCAGCAGCAAGTTCAGGAGGTGTTTTTTCAAGCGTCACTTTTACTGCCTCCATGATGCTGTTAACCGTATCTCTAAGAGCGCTGGAAACTTCTTCCGCGGAAATCGTAATGGTTTTCGGCAGGCCTGTCAATAAATCACGGCCGCGGATGTCCATGTTCTCAATTCCGTCTGCAGAACCGGCAGAACCGATCTCAAGTTTAAGCGTTTCAGCTGTACGCTCACCAATCATCAAGTTGTAGGTTTTCTTAATATACTGAATAATTGCATCGTCCATCTCATCTCCGGCAATACGGATCGATTGGCTCGTTACAATTCCTCCAAGGGAAATGATCGCCACTTCTGTAGTACCGCCGCCGATGTCAACGACCATGCTTCCTGTAGGCTCCCATACCGGAAGATCTGCACCGATTGCTGCTGCAAAAGGCTCTTCGATCGTATACGCTTCACGGGCTCCAGCTTGTTTTGTTGCATCTTCTACTGCACGTTTTTCAACCGCTGTAATTCCAGAAGGAACACAGACCATGACATTTGGTTTTCTAGCAAATACAGAACGGTTCTTCTGTGCCTGCTGAATAAAATACTTCATCATTGTTGCTGTTGTTTCAAAATCCGCAATGACTCCGTCTTTCATTGGACGAACCGCTACAATGTTTCCTGGTGTACGGCCAATCATATTTTTTGCATCGTTCCCTACTGCTTCAATTGATCCTGTATCAGTTCGCAATGCCACCACGGAAGGTTCACGCACAACAACACCCTTACCCTTCACGTAAACAAGAGTGTTAGCAGTCCCTAAATCAATCCCTAAATCTCTTGAAAATCCACCAAACATTTATGTAACTCCTTTCATCAAGCAAAACTCATAAATATGATTATACGCTAACAAAAGCGCAAATGACAATGTTAAACATAACCTTTTTCTTTTAAACTTACATATTTTAAATCGCCGATAATAATATGGTCCAAAAGCTCAATTCCAAGCATTTTTCCGCATTCTACTAATCTTTTTGTAACGTCGATGTCTTCCCTGCTCGGAGCGGGGTCACCGCTTGGGTGATTGTGGAAACAAATAATGGAAGCCGCAGACCTTCTGAATCCTTCCTTGAAAACTTCCCTAGGATGGACGATCGATGAATTCAGGCTTCCAATGAAAATCGTTTTCTTGTGGATGATTTGATTTTTCGTATTTAAATAGAGACAGACAAAATGCTCCTGCTGAAGGAAGCGCAGTTCATCCATCATGTATTGAGCCCCATCGTCAGGTGAGCGGATCGCAAACCGTTCGTCAAACGGCAATCGGCTGATGCGCCTTCCCAATTCAATGGCCGCGAGAAGCTCAACGGCTTTCGCATCCCCAATTCCGTGAATTTCTTTCAATTCACCAATCGTTGCGTCTTTCAAAAAACGAAGCCCTTCAAAATGCTGAATGATTCGGTTCGCAAGCTGAAGGACAGATTCGTTCTTTGATCCTGTTCTCAATAATATAGCCAGGAGTTCATGGTTCGCCAGGGTTTCCGGTCCGCTGTTGAGCATTCGCTCACGCGGCCGTTCTTGTACAGGATAATCTCGAATCATAAGCGGTGTTTCGCCCACTTACGTATTCCTCCTTAAATGTCATCTTCCTGACTGACTGCGCTGATTCCAAAGCTTTCAAGCTCCCTTACTACTCTGGATACTGGCAATCCCACCACGCTGTAAAAATCTCCGGCGATCGACTGGACGAGCCTTGCGCCCAATCCCTGGATCCCATAACTGCCGGCTTTATCAAACGGTTCTCCGCTGTTCACATAATATTCGATCTCTGCTTCTGAAAGCTCCCAAAACGTTACGTCTGTAGAAACTGAAAACAAACGTTCTACGCCTTCGGACAGAATGCAGACACCTGTATACACGGTATGAGTCCGGCCTGAGAGCGAACGGAGAGCAGCGACGGCTTCTTCCCTTCCAGCCGGTTTTCCCAATACGGTACCATTGTTCACAACAATCGTATCTGCACCAAGCACCACATGTTCTGAGTGCAGCCCAAATACATCTTCCGCTTTTTGCCTAGCAAGCGAACAAACAAGCTCTTCAGGTGACAATGAGGGATCCATGACCTCTTGAATAGTACTTGGAATAACTTCGTACGAGAGAAGGTTCATTGAAAGAAGTTCTTTTCTTCGAGGTGAAGAAGAGGCTAGTATGAGGCGTTTCATATAATCACCCTTTTAATTAGCGGTTCACTAAAACTGTCTAACTTCAAGAGAGATTGAATTAAGCATATCAAAATCTCCAAAGTTAGACAATAAGTAATCCGTTTATCATGATTGTTCTATTAATTTTTCGCCAAACCTTGTCTGTTTATGTCTTGATTTAACATTTTATTTTAAAATTTGTCGGATTTCTTTTATATGGAAAACATAAATGAAGCAAGGCAGGTTCACCCCGCTTTGCTTCATTATAGGCTATTTTAAGGTTTCAAGGAGCTTTGTATAGGACACAAAGCTGTCTAGCACAGATTGCTGCAGCGGCCAGTCAGCCTCGTCAGACCGGTTTGCCGTCAGCTTGGTTAACGCCCGGGAAATATCCTCCTCATAGTTTTTAACAGCCTTTTCCTGTTTGGCTGGCCATTGTTCATGCTGCTTATCACCGTATGCTTTCCATCCTTCATAATCTTCCATTATCGAATCCTTCGCTTTCTTGCTGAGCGACGGCACCTGGGAAAGGGTAATCACATTCTGCAGGAGAATCTTGCCGTTCACGATAAATGGTTCATCCATCTTGTGCGGAATTTTCAAGTTCGTATAGGAAGCATCGAGCTGTTTTGGCCACACTTCCACTCCTTTAAGCTTATAAACATCCGCCAGTGTTTGGGCCTCTTCTTTTTTATTGCCTAGACCAATGAGGACAGAATAGTTTGCCCCTTGTTTGTAAACAGCCGCTGCATATCCTTGATCTTTAATGCTCTCGCTTATTTCCTTCGCTTTTTTCTCTGTGGAAAAGAGTCCATTCTGAGCGGCATGAAAGTCCATGGAGATATTTGAAATTGTTGCCGGAGCCTGTGCTTTGGAGCTAGCATTGCCAGGTTGGGCAGCCACTGTCTGGCTCTGGGTCGATGCCGTTTCACCGGTAAAAAGCATAAGGATAATGGCTCCAAACGTGCAGCCTGTTACAATCGCAGCAAGGACTGCAGTCATGAATTTTTTTGAGAACAGACTGGTGTTCCTTTTATGATCCATGATTATCATTCTGCGTTTGGACCACTTTTTCCGTAAGGTCGACGGGCGAGGAACTGAAGAAATTACTTTTTTGAAATCAAGCACTTTGCCGGCGCCTTCCGAATCAATAATCTCCCACCCTGCTGCTTCTTCTGTATAAATAGCCGCCGCGATTTCCTTCGTCGAAGTCTCCTGCTCTTTCTGCACTTCTTTATAGGCAGTGGCTTTGCCGTTGATCAATACCGTGATCGGCTTTTGGTCCTTCATAACATCCGCTCCTTTGTTCTATCATCTAGTAAACATGGTATGCAGATCACCCATTTCATAGAACTAAAAGAATGTTATTTACTAGAATAGAAAAGAAAAAGACAAAGCACTCCAAAGAGCGCTTTGTCCTTATTTTTTCTTTTCATTTGAAAGCTCAGCATTTGTGAGCGGATCCTTTTTTTCTACTGGATGATCATACTTCATTTTCGGCAGATCTTTCATATATTGTGTTAGCTCCGGCAAATAGTAGGCGCTGATTAAAATTTTAAAAGATAGTCCCTCAGGCTGATCCTCTGCCATTAAAGGCGTCTCTTCTGTCGATGGAAGTTCTTCCTCCGGACCAGTAAAAGCGACTCCCTCAATAATCGAGATCCGCTTCAGTTTTTCAACCTCTTTTACAAACCGGGCTAGCCCACTATAGTCCTTTGAAGTAACGGTAAGCTCCACACTGGTTTTTTTTACGCCTTCAGGAAGAGGCGCTCCAGCAAGAGGAACAGCTGCTGTTTCTTTATCGGAACCCGTCTTTGGATCTTCAGTTTTTCCAGTTTGTGAAGCTGTTGTT
This sequence comes from Fictibacillus sp. B-59209, assembly GCF_036216745.1. Taxonomy (NCBI): domain Bacteria; kingdom Bacillati; phylum Bacillota; class Bacilli; order Caryophanales; family Fictibacillaceae; genus Fictibacillus; species Fictibacillus sp. B-59209. The sequence continues at coordinate 20,809 of NZ_JARMMC010000016.1, forward strand.
GAATTGGTATCTGGAGTGTTAGATGAGTTCTGGGAAGAAGAACCAGTACTAGCCGGCTGGGAAGTTTGCTGTCCCTGAGCAGGAGCCGCCGATCCATCCTCTCCTTTAAATTCCATTCCTTCAATAATACTGTCAGAAAGGACCTCCGCTTTTTCCAGCTGAAGCATGAATTGGTCAACGAGAGGCTTGATCGGCACCTCTTGCTGAAGAGCATACGTATTTTCAATCATGGATGGAGCTGAAGCTTCATGGACGGCTGGCATCTCGTTCTGCTTCTTCAGCAGCTTGGTCTCCGTTTCATTCTGGTTGGCTTCTTCATGCAAAGGAGTAATAACCCCAACATAAAACAAGACGCCAGCCAACAGAACGATAACAGCTGAAAACGGAAGAATGTATTTTTTTAGTGATTCGGTCATTGTTTTCCGCCATCCTTTAAGTCCTTAAATGCCGCTTCGTTTAACGTCAGCTTATAGGTCGCCAAGTATCTTGGGAGTACATTTTTTTCACCTTTAAGATCATCTGTTTCCAATTTTTTTGATTCCACTTTTTCAAGCTCCGCATCCGTAAAATTCGGGGATGATGACAGCTCATGCAGGTACTGTGCAGAATCAGGCAATGTATCAAACTGAACAGCTATGGAAATAGCTTTGCCGCCATCATATTTGTACGTTATAAAATAGCCGCGCTCCGGCAGGAAAGAGACAAGATGCTGAAGCAGTTCGGCTGCAGGTATTTCCATACCTTTTATATAGTCGATCTTTTCCTGAAGCGGCGCACTCGCTACGGCAGGCTTTGTGCTTTTCGCATTCTGCTTTTGAATATCAGCCATTTGCTTTTCTTGTTTAAGGTCATTCCTCGTCTGGTTAACCTCTTTCTTTGCAAGATAATAATCCACCCCAAGCCAGATGCTCCCTACAAGCAGTATGGCCAGAACACCCATGGGCAGCAGCTTGGATGAAAAAGATGACCGCTCTTTTCGCGGCAGCAGATTGATATCAACTAACATGCTGCACCTCTTTTAAACCAAGGCCAAGCACGACATCAAACCGGGATGGAAGATCTGCTGAAATTCTCTGGTTGGATTCAGAAGAAATAATTACAATTGGAACGGAAAACCTGGCAGAAAGCTTCTCTTTCACATAAATCAGTTCTGGGTGTTCACCGGTCAACAGAATTTTCGTCACACTTTCTTGTCCCGAGCTTAAATTGTTTCGATAGTGTCCGGCAATCCGGTCAATTTCCAGCATCATATCATCAATTTCACCATGCAAATATCCAGGTTCTCCGTCCCAAAAGGCCGCTTGGCTGTTATGTGCATGGTTAAATGTAACGTTTGAAAGATCTACATCCATTTTCAAATGATTGAAGAAGTATGGTTTATGCTGATGAAAGATACTAAGCTGAATCGACTGGATATCAAACTGAAGGCAAAGGATGTGTTCCTCTTGATCCGCCAAACTGCGATGAAAAATATAACGGTACAGCGCCAAGAAGGAAGCATCCGCAACAACGGGCTTCAATTTCGCCTGTTCAAGCATTGAAGTGTAATCCGACACAATTTCTTCTGCCGCCGCAAACAGCAATATTTCAAGAGAAGACTTCGATCGGTTAAGGATCACATAGTCAAATACAGGATTATCAAACGGTACATGGATGGTGGAACCCAATTCTAAATAAAGGTACCCCTTGATCTCCTCCTCTTTCAATTCAGAGGGCAGGTTTTGTTTGCGCATCACGAGTTTTGCATCGGGCACATTAAATTGCACTTCTCTCCCTTTAATCCCCCAGTCACTAACACACTCTTCCAAAATAAGAGAAAGTGTTTCATGATCCTGAATTTTACCATCCCTAATAAGCCCTTCAGGCAGATACTTTTCCCCAAATTGACGAATATCAAGCGTTTCCGGCTGCTTAAATTCCACGAAACGAATGACATGATCCTGTATGAATAAGTTTGCTTTCCTGCGGTTAAATGAAGCCAATCCCCATGCCATTTCTTCTACACCTCTGTCTATGTTCAACTCAGTTCATTAATTGAAAGTACCATTTGATGATCTCGTGATAAAAAAAGTAGGATACGAGAGTGCCAAGTACAATATAGGGGCCAAACGGAATCGGCTGCCCTCTTTTCACAAGCTTTAACGCCAAACCCGCAACCCCGAGCACTGCTCCAAACAGCGTGGCCAGCATAAAAGCTAGCAACGTTGCCTTCCAGCCAAGGACGATGCCAAGAACTCCCATCAGCTTGATGTCTCCGCCGCCCATTCCTCCTTTTGATACAACAGCAATGAGGAACAGCAGCCCGAAACCGAGAGCAAAGCCAGCAACAGGATCCCACCATGGATCGAGAGGGATAAAAATACGCAAAATGATGAATATAGGAGCAAAGAATAGTAGAACCTTATCCGGAATAATCATGTACTTGATATCTGAAACTGTAACTATAATAAGAAGCGAGATTAAGGACCAGGAAACAAGCAGTTCCTTTGACCATCCCACCACCAGTGGCGAAATCGTAAAAAGAATTGCCGTGGATAATTCTGTTACCGGGTAGAGAGCTGATATTTTCGTTTGACAGCCTCGGCATTTCCCTTTTTGAAAAATCCAAGAAAAGACAGGAATGAGTTCATACCAGTTAAGGTTACGGTCGCAGGTTGTACAGTGGGAGCCTGGATGTACGATCGATTCGTTGTTTGGGATACGTAAGCCGACTACGTTGAGGAAGGAGCCAAGTAAGTGCCCAATTATTAATATAAAAATTGATAAAAATGGTATCATGTCAATTTCCTTTGATTTAGTTTAACCCTCTCAATATATCGAGAGGGTTAAACTAATTTTTTTAATTATCTCTAACTTTTGAGCGTTCTAGATTTTCAGAAAGCGTTGCAGGAATATTTCTTTTAGAACCAACCAATTTAACAGTATAAGTAAAAGCATTACCTGATTTAGCTATTGTAACAAAGCTTGTATTGGCATCGTAATTCCCGCCGTCTGGATCTTTCATTGTATCTATTAGATTTTCACTATATAGCTTTGATAGTTTTAAAGTAACTGTATCACCTGTGAAATTACTCCCGTTAGCGTTGCCTGTTACCCACATTTTTGCTGACGTTACCATTTGCTGAGCATTCGCAACATGCGCATCCTTCTTGGAATTATCTAAAATCCCTCCAATACTCAAAACAGCAATCCCTGCAATGATCCCCAAAATAACTACGACAACCAATAGCTCAATAAGTGTTAGCCCTTTTTCATTTTTTAAATACTTTTGCATTAACTTACGCATCCGTATTCCTCCTTTTTTCTTATATATCGGTTTGCTTCAGGAAATTTTTATAACTTTCCGACTACTTTCCGACAGAATCATAGATTTTAAACATAGGCACAATGATGGATATAACTATTGTGCCGACCACCGAGGCAAGAAAGACGATCATGAGCGGTTCAATTAAGGATTTGAGCCGATCGGTCGCGGTTTCAACCTCTTTTTCATAGAAATCAGCTACTTTTCCAAGCATCGCATCGAGCGATCCTGTTTCCTCACCGATCGCGATCATCTGTGTAACAAGCGGTGGAAAGATCCAGTGTTCTTTCATCGGTTCAGCTAAACGCTGCCCTCTCTCAAGTGCGCCTCTTGATTGTCTCAGTACTCGGGCAACCACCTCGTTTTCTACTACCTTTTCCACTATTGATAGAGCCTGCAGCACAGGCACGGAACTGGAGAACAGTGAACTTAAGGTACGAGCCATCCGTGCCAATGAGGACTTTTGTAACATTTTACCGAATAATGGTAATTTCAATATAGCATAATCTAGGTAATATTTACCAGATGATTTTTTTCTGATGAGATAGATTGATAGAGAAAATAGAAAAACAAGCACCAAGATAATCCACCAATATCCCTGAACAAAATGACTGGCTGAGAGAACGAACTTTGTAATACCCGGAAGCTCTCCTCCAGCCTCTTCAAGCATGGAAGCAAACGTCGGCACAACCTTTGCCAGCAAGAATATAACTACCCCAACGGCGACGACTCCGACGATGGCCGGATACGTCATCGCTGAAATGATCTTCTGCCTCGTGTAGTGCTGCTTCTCAAAAAAATCAGCAAGTCTGGATAACGTTTCCTCCAAACTGCCCCCAAGTTCTCCAGCTGCAATCATATTGATGACGATGGAAGGAAAGATTGAAGGGTGTTTCCCCATCGCTGCCGAGAGTGGATTCCCTTGTCTCAGCTCTTCTTCCACATCAATCAGTACCTTTTTCAATGCCTTGCTTTCGGTCTGGCCGGCAAGGATTGAAGTTGAGTCAACCACTGAGACACCGGCTTTCAGCAAGGTGGAAAACTGCCGAAGAAAAATAACAAACTGCTGGGACTTTACCCGCGGCCCGATGGAAATCTCTTTGTTCAAGAGAGTCTGCTTTGCATCATGCAGCTCCATGACCGCGATGCCTTTCTCACGGAGCTTGAGCACCACTTCCCGTTTAGAAATTCCGATAATGGTACCGGTTTTCTTTTTGCCGGTCCTGTCCCTGCCGGTATATTGAAATTGCGGCATGCTAGTAACTCCTCTCCTGAAGGTAAGGCTCAGCCGACTCTTTTAATATTTCCTGCCGTTCCAACGCTTCCTTCAGCGACATCTCAAAGGTATGCATGCCCGATGCCTTGCTCGTCTGCATGACATTATGGATCTGGTGAATTTTCTCATTGCGGATCAAGTTGGCAACTGCAGAGTTGTTTAAAAGAATTTCTGTTACGGCTTTTCTTCCATTCTTATCAGGAGTTGGGAACAATCGCTGTGAAAGAATACCGACAAGCACGGAAGCCAGCTGAATGCGGATCTGTCCCTGCTGATTCGGCGGAAACACGTCTATGATCCGGTCGATCGTGGACGGTGCACTGCTTGTATGAAGCGTTCCTAACACCAAATGTCCCGTTTCCGCAGCAGTTATGGCTGTTGAGATCGTCTCCAAATCTCTCATTTCCCCCAGCAGAATGACATCAGGATCCTGTCTGAGCGATGAACGAAGCCCGTTAGCAAAGTTTGCCGTATCAAACCCGACTTCACGCTGGTCGATGATGCACGTATTGTGCCGGTGCAAGTACTCAATCGGGTCTTCAAGTGTGATGATATGGCGTCGCATCGTGCGGTTCATATAATCAATGATAGAAGCTTGAGTGGTCGATTTCCCGCTTCCCGTCGGCCCTGTTACCAGGATCAGCCCTTGCGGCTTTGCTGCCATCTTTTTTAACGTATCAGGAAGGGCAAGATCCTCCAGAGTCGGGATGCTTGTAGGAATAACCCGGATCGCCAGACTGACACACGACCGCTGATGGTATGTATTGATCCTGAAACGGGATACTCCTTTTATGCCGTAGGAAAAATCAAGTTCTCCCTTTTCTTTGAAGGTTTCATAGCTTTCAGAAGGAATAATCGACCGGGCAATCCCGTACGTGTCTTCCGGCAGCAGCGGCTCGTTTCCGTATTTTTTTAAATCACCATTAATCCGGAAAACCGGCGGCATGCCAACGGTTAAGTGAACATCCGATGCTCTCAGCTGAATAGCTGCCCTCAGCCATAATTCCAATTTTTCTTTCATCATTTACACCTACTCACTCGTGGCTACCCGCAGGATCTCTTCAGTTGTTGTTAGTCCTTTTTTCACTTTAAGCAGCCCGTCATCGATCAAAAAGATAGTGCCGCTCTTTAAGGCATATTCACGGACTTCAAGCATCGGACGGTTATTCATGATAAGCTGCCGGATATGCTCGTCCACGACTAAGATCTCGTGAATAGCAAGGCGCCCTTTGTAGCCTGTCATGTTGCATGTTCCGCATCCTTTGCCGCGAGTTACAACCTCGATTTTCATGCCCCTCTTGGAAAAGATTTCTTTTTCACGTTCTGTCGCTTTATATTGCTTCTGGCAGTCCCGGCAGACTCTGCGGACGAGGCGCTGTGCGACGATTCCGGAAAGAGAAGCGGCCACGAGGAACGGCTCAACGCCCATATCCGTTAATCGGGCAATAGTGCCGATCGAATCGTTCGTATGAATCGTACTTAATACAAGGTGTCCTGTTAAGGAAGCCCGCACGGCGATTTCTGCTGTTTCCGTATCCCGAATCTCACCGACCATGACAACATCGGGGTCCTGCCTCAGGATCGCTCTCAGACCGTTGGCAAATGTCAGTCCGACATTGCTGTTTACCTGAATCTGGTTGATGCCCTCGAGCTGGTATTCTACCGGGTCTTCAACCGTAACAATGTTAGACTCTTCATCGTTCAGACGATTAAGCGCGGCATACAGCGTGGATGACTTTCCGGAACCCGTCGGACCTGTGATCAATACGATGCCGTTGGGCTGCTCGATCAGCTGCGTAAACCTTTGATAGTTCAGCTTGTTGAAGCCGAGGTTATCCAAATTGTTCAGAGAGCTTCCCAGATCCAGGATACGAAGAACGATTTTTTCTCCATATATGGTCGGAAGCGTGGAGACACGCAGATCTACCGGATGCATATCCGCGTTCATTTTTATCCTGCCGTCCTGAGGAAGCCGGCTTTCGGTAATGTTCAAGTTAGCCATGATTTTAATTCTGGCAGTCAGCATGTTCTGCATGTGTTTTGGCAGATTCCGGTCTGTTTTCAGCATACCGTCGTTCCTGTAGCGCACAGCTAATTTCGTTTCCTGCGGATCAAAATGGATGTCTGACGCCTTTTGAAGCACCGCCTGCAGGATGATCTGATTAACGAGCTTTACGATCGGTGAATCTTCTTCCGTGATGCGGCTCTCATCGCTTAAAACTGAACCTTGCGGAAGCAGATCCATTAGCTCGCTCATCGATTCGTCCATATTATAAAACTTGTTATGCGCCTTTAAGATATCGTCTTTCGTCGCAATGGCACGCTCAATCTGAAATCCTGTGGACAGACGCAGGTCATCGATCGCTGTAAAATCCATCGGATCCGCCATCGCGACGAGCAGTTTGTCTCCTTCTTTTTTTAGAGGAATGAGCTGGTACCTCTTAGCCACGTCTCCCGGAACAATCGATACGATCTGTTCCTCGATGGGGTAGCGGAAAAGGCTGATATGCGGTATGCCGAGCTGAAATTCAAGCACTTCTATCAGCTGCTGCTCTGTGATGTAACCTCTCTCAATAAGCGCATCGCCGAGCTTTTGTGATTTTATTTTCTCCTTTAACGTCTGCATCAACTGCTCTTCCGAAAGGAGTCCGGCTTCAACCAAAATGTCACCAAGTCTTTTTCGCTGGCTTATCATTCCGCTCACTCCTGTTTATCTCCCTTATCCGACTGAAGGTTATTCTGGCCAGCCGCAGACTGTGTGTTTGAATCATTCAATCTTTTTCTCGCGATATCACCTGAGGGTATTTCGGGTAACGGCGGATACGTTACGGTTCCGGAAGTTCCTGGAACAGCAGGTGTTGAAGGCCCCGGGTCCGTTGATGATCCGGGATCTGTTGATGTTCCGGGATCTGTTGAACTGCCTGGATCCGTCGTCCCCGGATCGGCAGGAGATGTACCGTCAGTTGCCGTTTCTATCGGAAACCCGCGTTTTTCCATCCGAGGAACCGGAGGATAGAAGTCCTCTGAAAGCTTTGTTTTTTCAACGACTTTGCCTGCCCCATCATAAGATACTCTGAAAACCGCAGCCAAAATCCCCTTCTCTCCTGCCTGTAAAAGCTCGATAGCGCCAGGGTCCATATCTTTGTTATATTGAACGATTGTCCTTGGATCATATACTGTTTTCTTAACCGCTGTTTTATATGTAAACGGAAATGGAGCTCCGACAAGAGAGACTTTAACCGTTTTCTTTTTATAGCTCATGCCAAGGATATAAGAACCCGGATTCGGATTTTGGAATACGAGATCCTGCTCATCCGGATCAACTGCTGCTTCAAAGCCCAATTTAATAAAACCAGGAAGCTCCCTAGAAGTATTCCTTTCAATCATTCCAAAATTGGACTTAGCTACCACCGAATAAATTGAGCTTGCAAGAAGAGCCAGATCATCAGAATCTTTCGGCTGAAGGCCCTTTTTCTCCATGACTTCACGCAAAGAAAAGATAGCACCCGGTTCAATTTGATAGCCGTTGAGTGCTTTGACCCAGTCCTCCAATAAAAAATATTCATATTCCAATGGCACTTTAGCTGTGCTTACTTTAACTGGTTCAAGATTTTGTTCAGCATAAAAGTCTCCAAGTTTAAGTACGGTCTGGCCGGAAGCAAGGATGGATGCCGTCTCTCTTATTTGGTGGAGAAGCAAATCCATATTCAATGATTTTTCCAGACCTTTATCTTTAAACTTTTTTAAAGAGGCTGTCACTTTTTCCTGCTTTACATCAACGAGAAGAGGATTGTCACCTTCTTTCGCCTGGTTCAGGCTTTCGGAGATCCGAAAAGCCACGGCTCCAGCAGGGAGAATAACTTGTTTTTCGTTATAAGCCAAAAGGATGCTTGAACTCTTTTTCCAATCAGCAACCTTCTTATCAAGTAACCCTAGTGCATCTGCGTTTGTTTTATTTCCCAAAGAAACCGGCCCTACTTGGACCCCCTTATTTTTTATTTCTTCTCCGAATGATTTATTGTATAAGTTTGAGCCGTAGAGAGAAACGCCAAAAATAAAAAAGGAGGAAAGGCAAAGAATACCAAAAATCATTAGGAACCGTGTGTTCTTAAATTCTGGTTGCGCCAAATTCCCTCCCCCCTTTTTTAGTCAGCCACGTTCATGGATAGCTCAACCATGACAGAAGGGCCTTCCTCACGAGCTTTTACAATATCTTCTCTGCTGAGCAGTGTTCCGCTTGGGATAATTAAATTACCTGTTTTTGAATAAATGTCTTTGGAAGCACGCTTACCATTTAACAGTTCTAACTGTTTTTCTTTTAGCGGATCTTCGTTCGCGAATCGATCGAGTGTCAATTTTTCTAAAGTCTGTTCAGGCTCGATTAGCTGTTCTGGTTCATTTAAAAAATGTAACTGGCTTTCTTCCTTCACCACGATTAAATCACGTCCAAAGGTCACCACAAATTCCGATTTCAAGACTACCTCTTTATCATTCATACCGATCGTCAGACCAAGGATCGATCCGTTATCTTCGTTAATATAAAATTCACCGACTTCACCAAGCAGCTGCCCTTTGCGGTCAATGACTCTAGCTCCCGAAATACTGATTTTTTTCTGTACTAGTTCGTTGGCAATCGGTATCTCTGTTAAATCGAAAATAGAATTGCGGTCTTCGATGGTTACAGCAAATTCACCGACACCCACGATTTTTTTAAACGGAACCGCCCTTACACTGATCTGCCAGTCCTCATGTTCTACAGTTAAAAAGTCAACGCTCCCCTGCTGTGCGTTGATCACCAGGGACTTCACTGTTCCGATTTCTGCTCCTTCATTGATGCTGATAATCGGCAAGCCGACAAATTGGTTGCTCTTCTTCACACTCATCACTCAATTCTATCTAAAATGGTAATATTATCATGCAACACCAAATTATTGTACTATATCTTCCGGAATTAGGTAAGTAGTAAAATAGTACTCTATTTCATTTTTTATCACACCATACTCCGAATAGCGTTCTTTCAACTCTGATAACAATGATGCAAGCTTGAGATTTTCCTTTTCCTGAATATAAAAATCCCTCAGTAAACCTGAAAAGATATAATAATCTTTAGGTGAAAGCTGCTGCTGCAAAACCGTTTTCAGCACGCTTTCGAATTCTGCTCTCTCGCCATGTTCCCTCACCCAGCTCACCTGTTCGATCATAAATTCAAGAATGTCTGGTGACAGATCTGCCTTTTTTTCTTCCATAACATCTGGCAATACGGCCTCTGCCTCATTCTCCTCAGAATCCTCTGAATCTTGTTCAGTCAACACATCAAGTTGGATCAAGTCTTCCAAATCTTCAAGCTTATCTTCAAGCTCACTTGCAGCTTGAACTTCAGTCTCTTCCAAATCCTCTGGCTGAGCGATGTCTGTTGTTTTTTCCTCAGCAGATGCCTGGTCTTCAATTTCTGATACCTGTACTTCAGACAACTCTCCTAGCTCTTCCAATTCTCCCAGCATCTGCTCGCGTCCGTGAGCAATCTCAGCAGAATGTTCCTCAGGCTGCGTCTCTTCCTCCATAACCGGCTCTGTCTTTCGTCCTTTTACGAGGAAATCAAATTCATCCGTATTTTCTGCTTCTTCCAGAATTGTTTCAGGTTCAACAGGAACAGCTATTTCCTCCAGTTCCGGAATTTCCACGTTCTCAAGTTGGTTCGGCAAGTCCTGAAATACTTCAAGCTCTTGTTCAACTTCACTCTCCACTGGTAATGGAGACTGTTGTTCAGCAGTGTCCACATGGTGAACCACTTGAATACTGCGGCTCTCGGGCCCTAGTAAACTATCGTTTTGTGTTAATCCGGCCGGCTCCGCTGTTAACGGAATTGCTTCCCATCCAGCTTGATCGGCAGGTATGGCTCCCAGTTTTTTCTCCGTTATGTAGGCGGCAATGAATGAGAGTCCCGCCATGAGACCTGCTGTATGCCAAAACGGCAGGTAACCTGCAGCAATCAATCCAATGAACGAGAGTAGGATTGCGGTCACAGCCAGCAACAATTTATTTTTCTTCGGTATGAAGCCCGGTCCAAAATAAAGCAAGGCTGTAACAAGTATCGCGCCAATTATTGCTATAAAATAAAGAGCCAATTGCCTCCATTCCCCTCTGTAAAATTCAACCATTTGATAAAATTATTTCTTTTATTACAAAATATATCAAATTTCTGTAAACAAATTGTATAATAAAAACTATTAATTGGAAAGAACCTTTGCGGGGGGATTTTTTTTGAAGAAGACAGCCGAATCCGGTTTTACATTAGTAGAAGTACTTATTTCATTTACAATTCTTATCATTCTAACGGCTGCTGTTTCCCGTTTTTTCTTGCAGGCCAACGCCTATTCCGAACAAAACAACAAGAAATTGGTGGCAGTTAACCTTGCCAGACAAATTGTTGAGGCCGTCGAAGCGTCTCCGCCTAAGGATGTGACAGCACTTACACCTGCCGTTCAACAAGCGGCTAACATGAACTATGATACTTGTGTTCAAACGAGTCTTTTAACTCAGGATCAATGCTCTGGTTTCTATAAGCACTTGATCAATAACACGAACTATACCGTAAAGCTTTTGATTACAAACGGACAGACGGACGAATGGAATGAAAAACTCGTTCCGTTTACAGCAAGAGTTGACTATAACGACGGCAAGGACCGCTTTGTTACTGTTGAGGGCAATTATTTGAATACCAAATGGAAAGGGACTTCCACTCCATGAAAAAAAGAATAAAAAATGAACGCGGTTTAACCCTTGTGGAGCTATTGCTTAGCCTGTCGATCATGCTTATCATATCAGCCGTCGCTTATTTTGTTTTTTTTAACGGCATGAACAGCTACAAAAAAACATATACAGAAACCCTGATTCGTGATGAAGCCGATCTCATCATGACCCAATTTATGAACGCCGTCTACCCAGCTAAAGACGCTTTACTTTCAACCGATAAAAATAATGTCATCATTCTGGACAAAGGGAAACAGACCGAACAAAAATTTGGCTTCGACGGCTCGAACGCTGTCCTTAATTCTACTGCCCTCAACAATTCAGATTTTGATCTCAGCGGTTCGGTGCTTGAGCTGGATACAACGGCGAATACGATAAAGATCAAGATGAAAATAAAAAGCACAAAATCAGATAAAGCGAAGCCATTGGCATTGAACAGTCAGATCAGCCTGCTGGGGGGAGGCGGAAACTAGTGAGGTTCCGTTTAGATGAAAAAGGATCAACATTAACTCTTGTACTATTAATCTCTGCAGTGTTCGCCATAATAGGATTGACGTTAATCAGTACGACGATAAACGGGGCAAAACAGACAAGTACCAGGGAAGCTGAAGTACAGGCTACCTATCTTGCCGAAAAAGGCATGGATTATACCGCAGCCAAGATTAACAATAAACTTAAAACAGAAATAGGAAACGGAATTCTGGTCAGCCAGTTCCCAGCCACCTTCACAAGCGTAATTAATTTTGTCAAAGGACAAGTTATCGGAAAAACCATCAATCCAAGCGGAAATGGAACGTATACAGTAAAAGATATACAGTTTACAGATACGAGCAGCACAACTCCTAACCGGAAAAGTGTCACGATTCAAGTGGAAGCTAACGTCAAGAACCAGACAAAGCTATTGAAACGAACCATATCTTTTGGAACTGGTAATGCTCCTGAAATATTGAAGTATGCATTGGGTTCGTTTTGTTTATCAAAGAATTGTCTTCCAGGAGAAGGAAATATGTACCTTCAAGGAGCTTCTCAAATAAAAGGAGATCTCTATGTAGCGAATAATTTATTTGTAAAAGACAGCGGCCCTACAGTTTACAATTATAATTATAGTTATGGAACTTATACTGTTCCTTACTGGAACGATACGCTTTCACCACAGCTTATTCCTAATGATTCTTCAACAAAATCAAAAATAGCATTAGGAGGTAATCTTTTTACTTTTACAGACGCGGCTCCTTTTTTTAATTTTAACTTTTCAGGATTAAAATATGAGAGTGAGTATAAAAGTATCAGCAACAATTATCAAGCCCATTTAAACAAGCCGGATGTTACAAATAGTTTTTACCAGAATGTAACCAATTCACCCGTTAATTATTTTACCTCTTCTGTTCCGTCGATTGTTAAAAGTAATTTCCGGCCTCCTATTATAGAAATTGCAGGAAAAAGAAACAGTTATAAATATAATTGGAATGATTCAGGTGTTTCCCCCATTCCTTTACCAAACAACAGAATGAATGATTCAAATACTTTATATAAGAGTTTGAAGATTTATCCTTACGATAAAAATGGAACGAACTTTGATTCTTTTATACTTGAGGGAAACAACACGATCAATCAGTTTTCTTTTCCAGGCAATACCGAGATCACTGGACAAAGCAATAAAATCTCCAGATTAGAGTTTACAAATGGAGCTTATATTGGAGGGGATTTAGAGATTGGGTCAAAAAGTGCTTCAAATAATCCTAATACTTATCCAACTATTCAAATCAGAGGTCCTATTTTTGTTGACGGTGACTTAACCATTAATAATGTAAATGGACAGTTTGCATCACTCATCTATGTAACCGGAAAAACAACCATTGAGTATTCAACATTAAATGGTTTAAATGAATCTTTAAAACCTCCTGGTTCCTTGATTGTTTTCAGCAAAGGAGATATTAATATTCAAAACAACAGTCTATACGATGATAATCCAAGCTACTTAAAAGGATTTTTTTATTCCGAGAGAGATATTGAAATGTATGGGGTAGGATCAAACATTTCTATAGATGGAGGCTTGTCGGCAAGGAAAATCATTTTGAATGCACTGGCTGGAAAGTACGCTAACCAGGGCCAAGAAGCTCTCATAAAATCCAGTGATATTAACTTATCACGGTTAAAAATCAATTACGATCCGGATATCATTGAAACATACGCCAACCTTAAAGAATCCGAACCGATGATTACAGATCTTGATGAGCCTGCAATCGCTGAACCTCATATGAAATAAAAAAAGGCCTTCTCCGATGAGAAGGCCTTTTGGCTATCCTACATACCTCGCAACCTTGTTCCTGCCCTGCTGTTTGGCGCCGGTGTACATGGCGCGGTCTGCATTGCGCAGGAGAGTGAGCGGATCTTCGCCCTGAAGTGGAGCAGTAGAAATACCGATGCTGGCGGTAATGTAGATTTGATGATGGCGTTTGTCTTTTAGATCATCTTTAATGAGAAACGGATGCAGGGATATAATGCTCCGCAGTTCTTCTGCGACGCGATAGCAAGTCATCTCATTCGTATGAGGAAGCATGATGACGAATTCTTCTCCCCCATATCTTGCCACTGTGCCGTTTTCCCCAATGTATTGTTCGAGACGGCGTGCCAATTGAATTAACACTTCGTTACCGCTTTGATGTCCATATGTATCGTTAACCTTTTTAAAATGGTCAATGTCCATAAGGATGACAGAAAACTCCCGCTGAAAATAATTAAACTCATCATACATTTGAGAGAGGAGATTCTCAAAATATCGGTAATTAAAGAGTCCCGTCAAAGGGCATTGCTCGCTTTTGAGCTTTGTTGTTTCATAATTTTTTGCATTATCGATGGCTACCGCTAAATAGTTGGCCAGAATTTCCATAATCATCAGATGGTGTTTTTGAAACGTTTTTTTCTTCTGGTTCATAAACGTAATGACACCAACAATTTTCTGGCTTCGAATCATCGGAACGGAAATAATAGATTCTCCGTGCCCGTTAAAATGGCTCTCAGAAGTATCTCTCCATTGTTTTTTTGATGAGTAGAGTATACTCTTCCCAGTTGCCCAAACTTTTCCGCTCACCCCTTCTGTACGGAGGAGTTTAATATCATGTTTGATCATGCCCTCATTTTTCTCGTATTTCCGGATGAGTTTAAAATATTCTCCGGACTCTGCATCAAAGATATAAGCACCATCGACCAAAATAAACGAAGTCAGCTTATCAATGAACACATCCAGTATGTCATTTACTTGCAGATGCTCAGACAGCTGCTGGCCGATCTCACTGGATTTTTGCAGGAGATCATTGACCTGCTGGCTCGCATGGTACAAGTTGATGATGATGGACAGGCTTAAAAATGGAAAACCCACGTAAAAAATGGCCGGTGTACCAATCTGCGAATAGAGAACATAAAGGAGTACGCCGACAGGAATGACCAGCATCTCAAAAATAATATCGACCCAAAGATCTTTTTCAATAAAACGAACTTTTTGTGCAAACGCATATGTTCTTACCACATATAAAAAGAGATGGTTCAATAAGAAATGTGCCAATATGTATCCGGCAATCGGTATTAAATAAAATCCTTTGTTAAGGTCGTATGGGCCGGTATGCCCCCCGAGCAGCTCAAATATGATGCCGGATCCTACCGATATCCAGGCAAACATCAATGTATTGGTTAAATACCGATAATGCTCATTCGTACTGAAATACACCTTAAGAGTTAATGAGAATACAGCAATCTGAGTGATGATCAGGGAGAGAAATAATCCATAGTAAAGGAAAATCGCTAGCGAGATGCCGGTAATAAGCGAAATATTGGAGTTTAATACTCTGATCGGGAAAAGTGAAACGACCACGGTGAGTACCGTTAATACCGAAATATCAAAAAAAGAAATGGATGCAGGAAAATCATTCAGGGAGTAGCCTGTCCAAATTGCTGCTGGATAGAATATAACCCATACTATCCACATAACAAGCCGCCTTTTTTTATCCATGTTCCCTCGGTCCCCCTTCATGAGCCAAAAGTTCTATACCCTGCATACAGCTAGGTAAATACTATTATCTACTTATTGTAACAAAAGTTTGGAAAATTTCAATTACTTACCAATTATTTTCTTTAAAAATTTCTTGCACGCCCCAATAAAGTAGAGGGAGCCTGTGATTAGCAGGATATCTTGCTCATTACCTGTTTCAAGAAAATTCATAAGAGCGGTCTCAAAATTCTCATCATATTGCTTTTTTTTCATAGTACTTTTTTCATACAAGGATTGGGCACTGTCCGCTCGATGATGCTCAAACGAAGTAAACATCATGGATGAACTGATCTCCTCCAACGGTTTGAGCATGCTTCCAGTGTCTTTATCCCTTAATGCAGCAAACAGCACATGAATGGCTTTTCCGGGAAAATGGCTTTTTAACGTTTCCGTTAAGGCCAGGATGCCCTCGGGATTGTGGGCTCCATCCAAAATTATTTTTGGGCGGTCGTTTACAACCTCAAATCGGCCAGCCCACTTCGCCTTTTTTATTCCACTGGTGATAGATTCCTCATCGATCACCCACCCTATCTCATATTTCAGGAGATCCATTGCCATTAAAGCTAATCCCGCATTGCTGACTTGGTGCTTTCCTGGCATGGTAATTTCCATAAGTGTTCGGTTTGAATAAGGTGATCTATAGGAAAATATCTCATTCCCTTCTGACGCCTTTATACGCTCCGTGTACATTTCTTTACCCAGTCTGTAGCATTTCGAGTGATTGTCCTTGGCTGTTTTTTCAATTACAGACAGAGCCTCAGTCTGATCAGCACCTGTAATGACAGGAACAGAAGGCTTGATGATCCCCGCTTTATGATGGGCGATCTCTGAAAGGCTTGAGCCAAGAAGATTCATATGGTCGTAGCCAATGCTGGTAATGATAGAAAGCAAAGGCACGATCACGTTCGTTGAATCGGTCCGTCCTCCAAGTCCGGATTCTACTAGGCAAAAATCCGGTGCACGCTGGCTGAAAAAAACATAAGCAGCAACTGTCACCGCCTCAAACTCGGACAGGCTGCCTAATCCTTCGTTTTCCACGTCCCTGACAAGAGGCTTCATCTTCTCTATGATTCTTTCCAATTCCTTATCTGTAATCCATTTACCATCGAGCTGAATATGTTCTCTGACGTTAACTAGAAAAGGAGACGTAAATGTGCCTACAGAATATCCTTGTTCACGGAGAATGGCTTGAATCATCTGGATGGTAGAACCCTTCCCATTCGTTCCTGCCACATGGATGCAGCGCAAGGTTTTCTCCGGATTACCGAGTTTCTGAAGGATTGCCATCATGCGTTCGAGGCCCATCTTCATCTCTCCTGCATCTGTCAGTTCCAGTTCATGGTTGATGTCTTCATAAGATGTAAACATCCACGCTTCCCCTTTCGTATTGTGATATATTCTTGGGAACGATAAAATAACGGTATAGTATTTGTAACACGGACGGAGGACAACAATGGCACAACCATCCTGCTGGATCATCTATAACGGAAACCTGCACCAAAAAAAATTCATGGACTTTGCCGAGTGGACGGCCAAAGCGGCTGAAAAAAAAGGCATTAAGCCCACCATCATTAAAAACAATGACCTGCTCGTTACATTTAAGAACGGAAAATCTATGATTTCTGGAAGCTATAAAAATAGCTCTCCTGATTTTGTGATCTTTGGAGACAAGGATATCTTCCTTGCCAAACAACTCGAAAAATTAGGTATTCCACTATATAATTCTGCCGATTCCATTGAAATCTGCGACAACAAGTCGAGAATGTACCAAACCCTCGCAGACCGCGGAATCCTTTTTCCAAAAACCATTATAGCACCAAAAGTATTTGGAGACCTTCATGATGAAAGCCATTATTCTGCTATTGCAAAGGAAATCGGCTTTCCGATGGTTATTAAAGAAGCCTACGGATCGTTTGGTATGCAGGTTCACCTAGTAGAAAATGAACCGGAACTGCTTGACCTGATGAAATCTCTAAAAAACACCGAATATGTATTCCAGGAATTGATCAAGTCCAGCTACGGACGGGATGTACGCATCAATATCGTAGGCGGCAAGGCTGTTGCTTCCATGCTGAGAAAATCCGAGACAGATTTCCGGGCAAATGTCAGTTTCGGCGGAAAAACAAAGCCTTATACACCGACCAAAGAACAAATCGATCTGGCGGCAGTCTGTGCGGAAGTTACAGGGACATCATTTGCTGGAGTCGACCTGCTGTTTGGCAATGATGGCTCTCCCCTCGTCTGTGAGATCAACTCCAACGCTCATATCCGCAGCATTTATGAATGTACAGGAATTGATGTAGCTCTGCATATGATGGATTTCATCCTCAATGATCTAAAAGAAAGAGGGCTCTCACATGAATAAAAAGGGATGGTTGATTTACAGTGTACAAGATGCTGAAAAGAATGCCTCCTTTATAAGCTGGATGACAGAGGAGGCTGCAGCAGCCGGGTTAGACCTTGAACTTCGATACACTGAAAGATTTGCATTTGGTGTAACGAAAAATCAGCTTTCAATTTATTACGAAAAGCGTCAGGACCCTTTGCCAGCGTTTGCTGTGGTCCGTACGATTCACCATCTCTTCTCTCAGCAGCTTGAACAGTTGGGTGTAAAAGTCTTTAACTCTTCTTTTGTTTCCAGGGTAGCCAATGATAAGGCAAGAACACACCAGCTTCTGGCGGAGGCTGGTATTCCCATGATGGACACCCTTTTCATCTCTCCTTCTTTATATCGTCCTGATTCTTTGCCTTTTGACTTTCCTTTAATTGCAAAGTTATCTTCAGGAAGGGGCGGATCACAGGTCCACCTTGTAACAGACGAACAAGAATTGCGTGAGGCCCTTTCCACCTATCCCCATCAAGAATGGGTGATTCAAAAACCTGCGGCTCATCCTGGAAGAGATGTCCGGGTATTTGTCGTCGGAGATCAGATCGTCGGCGCAGTCCTTCGAAGTTCTGACGAAGATTTCAGAGCGAACTTTTCACTCGGCGGAAAAGCTCAGTTCTACGATCTAAATGAGGAACAAAAAGTATTGGCTCAAAAAGTAATGTCCCATTTTGAGATGGGAATGGCCGGAATCGACTTCTTACTGGATAAAGACGATTCTTTTATTTTTAACGAAGTGGAGGACGTGGTGGGCAGCCGCACGTTAAGTGCTACATCAGACATCAACATCGTTAGGACCTATATGGCCCACATCGCCGGACAAATAAAAGAGCCTGAAAGTGACTGATCACTTTCAGGCTTTCTTTTTATGCTTTCAGTTCTTGAATGCGCTGGCGGACTTTATCGCGTTTTTCGCTATAGTCCTTTTCTTTTGCACGCTCTTCTTCGATTACTTTTTCAGGCGCTTTCTTCATGAAGCCTTCGTTGCTTAGTTTCTTCTGTACACGCTCGACTTCTTTGTTGTATTTTTCAACTTCTTTTTCAAGACGCTGAATTTCTTCGTCTAAATTAATCAATCCTTCAAGCGGCAGATACATTTCAACCCCGGTAAGTACAGCACTCATTGATTTATTCGGTGCAGATAGATCTGTTCCGAGTGTCAATGTGCTTGGGTTACAGAACTTTTCAAGATAGCTGCGGTTTGCCTCAAGCGCGTTCAGCACTTCCTCACTCTTGGCATTGATCTGAAGCTCGATCGGTTTGCTCGGTGCAACGTTCATCTCAGAACGGATGTTACGTACTGTACGGATGATTTCCGTTACGAGATTCATATCTCTGGCGGCTTCCGGGAAATGAAGATCTTCACGCTTCGCTGGCCACTGAGCCACTGTGATGGATTCACCCTCATGAGGAAGATGCTGCCAGATTTCCTCGGTAATAAATGGCATGATCGGGTGAAGCAGTCTCAATGTGTGATCCAGGACATAAGCCAATACAGATCGAGTCGTTTTCTTTGCTGCTTCATCTTCTCCATAAAGCGGCAGTTTCGCCATCTCGATATACCAGTCACACAAGTCATCCCAGATAAAGTTATAAAGGAGACGGCCAACTTCTCCAAATTCATACGTATCGATCAGCCTTGTTACATTTTCAGCGGTTTCGTTGAAACGGGTTAAAATCCATTTATCCGCCAGGTTCAGCTCTCCAGTAAGATCAATTTCCTCAACTTTCATTCCGTCCATGTTCATAAGGGCAAATCGGGAAGCATTCCAAATCTTATTGGCAAAGTTCCAAGTAGATTCTACCTTTTCCCAGTAAAAACGAAGATCGTTTCCTGGTGAGCTGCCTGTGGATAGGAAGAAACGAAGAGCATCCGCTCCGTATTTTTCAATAACATCCATCGGGTCAACACCATTGCCAAGAGATTTACTCATCTTACGGCCTTCGGAATCACGTACAAGTCCGTGGATCAATACATCATTAAACGGCCTTTTTTCTGTAAACTCCATGCCTTGGAAGATCATGCGTGCTACCCAGAAATAAATGATGTCATAGCCGGTAACCAATGCATTGGTCGGGTAATAACGCTTGAAATCAATCGCTTCTTCATCCGGCCACCCCATTGTGGAGAACGGCCATAATGCGGATGAGAACCATGTATCCAATACATCTGTATCCTGCTCCCAGTTTTCTTCATCTTTCGGCGCCTCGTGGCCTACGTATACTTCGCCTGTTTCTTTATGGTACCAGGCAGGAATTCGGTGCCCCCACCACAGCTGTCTTGAAATACACCAGTCACGGATGTTTTCAATCCAGTGAAGATACGTTTTCTCAAAACGCTCCGGTACAAAGTTTACTTTGTCCTCTGTTTTTTGAAGCTCGATCGCCTTTTCTGCCAAAGGCTTCATCTTAACAAACCATTGTGTGGAAAGATAAGGCTCAACTACTGCTCCACTTCTCTCAGAGTGCCCTACGGAATGCATGTGGTCTTCGATCTTGAAAAGAACTCCTGCATCTTCCAGGTCTTGAACAATTTGTTTACGGCATTCGAAGCGATCCATGCCTTGGTACTTTCCGGCATTTTCATTCATTTTTCCGCCTTCATCCATAACAAGGACACGCTCAAGGTTGTGGCGGTTTCCAATTTCAAAATCATTCGGGTCATGAGCAGGTGTGATTTTTACAGCACCTGATCCAAATTCCATATCTACATAGTCGTCCCCGACAATCTCAATCTCGCGCCCGACAATTGGGAGAATTGCTTTTTTGCCAATCAAATGCTTGTAGCGCTCATCTTCCGGATGAACGGCAATGGCGGTATCACCAAGCATCGTTTCCGGCCTTGTTGTTGCGATTTCAATATGGCCGGATCCGTCAGCAAGAGGGTATCTCATATGGTAGAACGCACCCTGTACATCCTGATGGATAACTTCAATATCAGAAAGAGCTGTTTTTGTCTGCGGATCCCAGTTGATGATGTATTCGCCTCGGTAAATCAGTCCTTTGTTGTAAAGCGTTACAAACACTTCACGAACAGCATCAGACAAACCTTCATCAAGGGTAAAACGCTCACGCGAGTAATCGAGGCCAAGTCCAAGCTTTGACCATTGATTGCGGATAAAGTCAGCATACTCTTCCTTCCACTCCCAGGCTTTCTCAAGGAACTTTTCTCTGCCAAGATCGTAGCGGGAAGTGCCTTGTTCACGGAGTCTTGCTTCAACTTTAGCTTGTGTAGCGATTCCGGCATGGTCCATTCCAGGAAGCCAAAGTACATCATAGCCCTGCATTCTTTTTGCTCGGCTCAGGATATCTTGAAGTGTTGTATCCCATGCATGGCCAAGATGCAGTTTGCCGGTAACGTTCGGCGGCGGAATGACAATGGTATATGGCGTTTTGGATTCATCACCCGTTGCCTCAAAAAATTTGCCGTCCACCCAATATTTATACCAGGAATCTTCGGTTGCCTTCGGATCATATTTCGTTGGCATTGTAAGTTCTTGCTTTTCAGTAGACATGAACGTCTCCTCCTTCTCAATACAAATAAAAAAGCCCCCTCCGTCTCAAAGGACGAAAGAAGCATTGTTCGCGGTACCACCTTTGTTTGCAGAAAGCAGAAATAAACGCCTTTTGCACACTCATTGCCGGATAACGGTTTTTCGCCGTCTTCTTCTAGAAAGGCCGTCTGCCTTTGTTCAAAGAAGCTGCTCCAGGGCGACCTTCCATCGCTGTTTCCTTAGGAAATCTCTCAGCCATCTGATTTCCCTCTCTTTAAGGACAGTCGTTGTACTCTTCCCTTTCAAAGCAAGTTATATGATTTCATTGGTTCTATTTTAACTAGTAAAACAGGAAAACGTCAATAGTTTTCCCATTTGTTGTAACAATTATTCTATTCTTATACAAGAAATATGTGCATTCCGGCAATATTCACGAATAGGCAGGCTGGTGAATACCATGATATCAACCTAGATGTACGAAAGAAGGATAGTTATGGCCAGACGTTATTTTAAAAGAAACCGCACGCCGTTTAAATTTCAGGTTCCCGATTGGCTTCGGACAGCAAGGGATATCGTAAGCCAATTTACAATACCTCTGATCGTGTTCCAGATCATCCGTACCATTCTGTTCCCTTCCGGCATTGATTTTGTAATCATGCTTATTTTAATCATTCTTCACTTTTGCTTTTCCTATGAGGTGTTATAAAGAAAAGCGGAAAATAAAAAAAGATCACATATAGGCTACTATATGTGATCAGTATTTTCATTCATATCGAGCGGTTCCGGCGGCGGCGGGGTCAGGATCAGATCACAGAAATCCCTGATGTGCCTCATCGCTGAAATTCGTTTTTCCAAACGGTGGACAAACTCGATTTGGCTGTATCGTTCCCTTTGATGACGATATAAATCAACGGAGTTAAAGATTGGTTCGGGATAGCTCATATAGCTGACCAAGAGGCTTTTTTCCTCCTCGAGGAGTGGAATGTGCCTTTGATACAGCGAGAGCAGCCTCCCGCCCTCTTCTCTCGTCCAGTTCGAAAGGTGTACTGCTTTTCTGAAGAAGATCGCCAAATCTCTTACAGGCGTATCAAGCACTGCTTTTTCAAAATTGAGGAGATGCGGTTCCCCATGATGAGAGAATAACAGATGATTTCGTGATAGTTTGCCGTGGCAAAGTGCACTGCGATACCTTTTTTCCGCATGGCAGGCATCATACCAGTCTTTCAAACGGCGTTTTGCTTCCTCCGCCATTTTCATCATGTGGTGAAAATGGCTTAAATACGTCAGCTCAAAAGGAGACATGTACGGCATGCGTTCGGATTCTTCAGCAAACCTCTCCATTTCAAGCTGGCGTGTTTCCCATCTCTGCATTAAATACTGAAAAGAATGGTCTACCACTTCTGGCGAGAAATCCTGTTCTTTCAGGGTCAGATAATGAATTTTTCCGATCTCATCGATCATCACTTCTTCCCGCGTCTGGCCGAGCCGTTCACCACCTGCAAACCACGGCATGAGATAGTACGTTTTGTTTCCATGCTGTACGGTATAATCACCGTATTTAGTTGGATAGAGCGGCACCACCTGATGATAGCCGATTTCCGACAATCGGTGAACGACATGGGTAAACCAGTTCGATTCTTCTTCGTTTAAACTCGTTTCCTTTAAAGCAAACGTGCCTCTTTTTGATATCACTTTTTTCACTTTGCCGAACGCTTCGATTTTCTCTGGATAAAGATCGTACTGAAATAAAACCGGACCATAATTGACGTTTTCACTTGAATGGCTCACAAAGCCACCCTCTTTCGTTTATCGTCCATCCAGTCAGTAAAACAGTGAAGCAGGATTCTGTTAAAATCCCAATCCTGTTCAAAAGATTCAACGCAAGCAACAATGTGTGAAAGCTCTTTATTCTTTAACTGATCCACACAATCCTGAAGTTCCCATGGTGTCAAAATCTCTGCCAGAAGCAAATATCCCTGTTCCCGTTCCAAAGAGAAATGTTCATTGATGCAGGTTAATAATTTCCGCAGTGAGTAGGGGCCGCATTCCTTTAGCCACTCGGTCAAAAAATTGCGCAACGGGCGATAACCCTGTTCAGGATAACCATTGCTTCCCCGGTAAAATAATATATTAAAAATTTGTGCTCCATTGCTCATGTGTGTATCAGAATCAAGGAGCGGAAGCGGCACATTAGAGGATGCCTGTTTGAGTTCCATGGCAAGGTTCAGTCTTTTATTTGCTTCAGGCAAAGAATTTCTGACACTGACAAGTTCATTGTAATCCTTGCTTAGTTTGTGGATCGCTGCCAGGCAGGCGTCAAAGGAATAGTGATCAGCATGGGTAATGGAACCAAACTCTTTTTGCAGATCTAGGCCCGCTTGAAGCATGTTGCCCAAGAGAAGGCCCCACCTTTTTTCATGGCCTCCCCTTTCATGCCGGCCTTCTACATAATCATGCAGGGTAAGGTACCTGCCTTCCAGCTCAACCCATGGATTTCCATCCGCCGTCCTGATCATTCGGTCTGCTACAGCCAAACTGTTCTTGCCGACTTCATCCCTCCATCGGACATGCCAGTTTAAAAGGTTCAGATCATTCCAGATCCTGATCCGTTTGACCCCGCAATCAGTGTCCACCAGGCTTTCTTTATCTTTCCATGTCACGGTTTGAAGATCATAATGCTTCTTGATTTCATGTAATAGGGTCATCGCTTCCACCCGACCTTAACGGCTTTGTGAAACTGGGATGTAAATAATTTGGCCTTCTGCGACCTCTTCCTGATTGATCCTGTTGACTCTCATCAGAGAATGAATAGAGATATCATAGCGTTCACAAATGCTGTCAAGCGATTCCCCACGCTGTATAATATACATTTTTACCTTTGAAAACCTATCTTCATTTCCAGAAAGCATTTTTGTTAAATATAATGCATTTTCCTCTTTCCTTGCCTCAGTGGAGGAAACTTTTTCTTGTTCCTCCTCCCGCTCCTGCTCCTGTTCAAATGCTTCTTGAGGCGGCTGCTGATTGTAGTTATAAGCTTCCTGTTCTTCCGAATGTATATTGATCTGCTCGATTTGAGGCAAAGCAGGCGGCGGTGGCGGCGGTGTATAGGAAGGTGTATAGTAAGAAAGTGACTTTAAAGCCGGAATCCCATTGTCAGCCGGTTCTTCCTGATATTCTTCCTGATATTCTTCCTGATATTCTTCCTGATATTCTTCCTGATATTCTTCCTGATATTCTTCCTGCTCTTCTTGCTCTTCCATTGCTTCCGCTTCAGCAAAGGTTGGGGTTGGATAGGCTGCCGGTTCATCGTCTTGACGGTTGTAATTGATCGCTGGCTCTGTGAATTCTGCTTGCGCAGGTTCGCTTTCCGGTTCAATGACCGGCATCTCGTACAGCTTCTTGGCTTCAAATTGGAAAGGAGCAAATATTTCTTGTTCTTCCGTTCTTGCTTCCTCTTCTGAATTCATCTCATCCTGCTGCTCATTCTCTTCAAACCTGGCTTCAAATACGGGAACCTGGAACGGCTCGTATTCCGTTTCTTCATTCATCGGCGTTTCCTCAAATGTCATGCCCTCATCTTCCATCGCCTGACCCTGAAAAGATTCTTGCTCCTCTTGGGCAGGTTCTTCATTCCCATCCTGAATGCCTGAGATGGAAATGGATGCAGTTAGCTCCAGGCAGGTTGGATTGGGAAGCTCATAATCAAAGGCATCAACAAGAACAAACACCTCTTCAAGCTTTTGGACCCGTGTTGAAGGGATCGTGATGTCAACAGGGAACCGATGATCCAGCTCTGCTATCCCCTCATCGTTCATTTTCAGCTGTGTCAGCGAACGATAGGAAACCTGCTCTCTGAGCGAGCCTGTTTCCAAATTGAGAGAATTCCCATCATCCATTGCACATGGACGGTACTCTCCATGCAGCTTTAAAGCTCCTTTAACACAAACCTGGCCGCCTTCTTCAGTGATCTGAATATCAGGCTCCAGTGCCATTGATAAAACTTCTGCAACTTCCTGTCCTTTCTTTAACCAGACAGACTCCTCTATGGAGAAACGCAGCTTCGATGGATTCATGCCTTTCTCCTCCTTTCAGCCAAATATCTCATACGTTACAGGATTATGACCAACTTGGTAAAAATATGATTGGAAAGAGAAGAACAAAAAAAACTGCTCCTCAAAGGAGCAGTTTGTCTTTATAGTCTGGAGAAGGCTTTTTCACATGCAGCAATGGTTTTCTCAATATCCTCAACACTGTGTTCAGTTGATAGGAAGAGACCTTCAAACTGGGAAGGAGGAAGTGAGATTCCTTCTTCCAGCATATATTTAAAGTAGCGTGTGAAGTAATCAAGGTTAGATGATTTCGCAGTTTCGTAGTTCACCACGTCCTCATCGGTAAAGAAAAATCCGATCATAGAGCCCGCACGGTTGAAGCTATGCGGAATGCGGTATTTTTCTGCAGCCGCTGCAATCCCCTCAGCGAGGCGGTCGCCTTTTTTTACAAAGTCCTGATACGATTCCGGTGTAAGCTGAGACAGAGTCTCATAACCCGCTGCCATCGCCAGAGGATTTCCTGAGAGAGTTCCTGCCTGATAGATTGGACCGCTTGGTGCGATCTGCTCCATGATCTCCTTCTTCCCGCCGTACGCGCCGACAGGAAGGCCTCCGCCAATGACCTTGCCAAGGCAGGTAAGATCAGGAGTAACGCCAAAATATCCTTGCGCGCAATGGTAATCCACACGGAAACCGGTCATGACTTCATCAAAGATTAAAAGAGATCCATATTGTTTGGTTACCTCTCGAAGACCTTCCAAGAATCCTTTTTTGGGAGGGACTACGCCCATGTTTCCGGCAACCGGCTCGACGATAATACACGCAATGTCATCACCGAACTGCTCAAACGCATAGCGTACACTTTCAAGATCATTGTAAGGGACAGTAATGGTGTTCTTAGCGACCGACTCAGGAACTCCCGGGCTGTCAGGAAGTCCAAGCGTAGCCACACCTGACCCTGCTTTAATGAGCAATGAATCGCCATGGCCATGGTAACATCCTTCAAATTTCAGGATTTTGTTTCTGCCTGTATAACCGCGGGCAAGGCGAAGCACACTCATCGTCGCTTCTGTTCCGGAGTTCACCATTCGGACGATTTCAATGGAAGGGACCCTTTCTACAACAAGCTTGGCGAGCATCGTTTCCCACTCGTTCGGAGCTCCAAAGCTCGTACCAAGCTCGGCTGTTTTTTTAAGGGCATCCACTACTTTTTCATTGGCATGTCCAAGGATTAAAGGACCCCAGGATAGCACGTAATCTATATACTCATTTCCATCGATGTCATAGATTTTGGAACCTTTTCCGCGTTCCATGTATACAGGATCCATGTTTACCGATTTAAACGCACGCACAGGGCTGTTGACACCGCCTGGCATGTATTTCTTGGCTTCCTGAAAGGCTGCACTTGATTTTTCAAAGCTTCTCATGTTTAAATCCTCCTGTCCTTAGCGGTTTAACCAGCGTGATACATCTTTCGCATGATACGTAATGATCAGATCAGCACCTGCACGCTTCATGCCTGTCAATGTTTCCATCACGATGCTTTCTTCATCAATCCAGCCGTTTTGGGCAGCGGCTTTAATCATGGAATATTCACCACTCACATTATAGGCGACAAGCGGAAGAGGGTAACGGTCTTTCAGTTCACGCAGTACATCCAAATATGCAAGCGCCGGTTTTACCATAAGGAAGTCTGCTCCTTCTTCAATATCCGACTCTGCTTCACGCAGTGCTTCCAGGCGATTGGCCGGGTCCATCTGATAAGATTTGCGGTCCCCGAACTGAGGAGAGCTGTGAGCAGCCTCTCTGAACGGCCCATAATAGGCAGAGGAATATTTTACAGAGTATGACATGATCGGCACATTGATAAAACCCGCTTCGTCCAGTCCTTCACGAATCGCTGCAACAAACCCATCCATCATATTGGAAGGAGCAATGATGTCCGCTCCAGCTTTTGCTTGAGAAACTGCTGTGTTTGCAAGCGCAGAGAGTGATTCATCATTCAGAACTTCTCCGTCCCGAATGATCCCGCAATGTCCATGGTCCGTATATTGGCAAAGGCATGTATCAGCAATAACGGTAAGCTGCGGAAAACCATTTTTTATTTTCTTGATCGCTTTTTGTACAATTCCATTATGGTCATACGCCGAGCTACCTGCATCATCCTTATGGTCGGGTACTCCGAAAACCATAACAGAACGGATGTTAAGGTCCACAAGCTCTTGCATTTCCTCTTCTAGATAATCAAGTGATACGTGGTATACACCAGGCATGGAAGGGACTTCCTGCTTAATGCGCTCACCTTCTACAAAAAAGATCGGATAAATCAAATCGTCTGTTCTTACATGCGTTTCCCTCACGAGTGCACGCATACTCTCACTGCTTCGCAATCTTCTATGACGCTGAAAATTCATATTATTTCTCCTCTCCGATAAAACTCTTCACAGCCTCTATTATACCTTCTTCTGTATAATCAGTGGCACTGATCCGCTTATGAAACCCGGATTGTTTCGCTTTCGCCTCTGTTACTGGCCCTACACAGGCTGCCCAAGTGTTCTTCTGGTACATTACCCGGCGATCACCAGCCGCTTCACCGAAATAAACAACACTGGAAGGGCTCATAAAAATGATCACGTCCACCTTCTCGGGTAGCTGGTGTATTGATACTTCTGCCTTCTTCGTCTCGTAAACGATGATCTCGGTTACTTGTGCAAGGTCATGTAGCGTATTTGCCACCGTCTGCTTCGCAAGGCTGCCTTTTGGAACGAGTACTTTGGAACCCGGTTTCACTCTTTTCTTTAATTCTACCGCCAGTTCTTTCCCTTCATACTTCCCCGGCATCAGATCAATAGAAACTCCATTCTCCTCAAGCCTTCTACCGGTTTTTGGGCCGACCGCCGCTATTTTCTGAGAAGTAAACGTCTTCCCGGTCTCCTGAAGCATTTGAAGAAAATAACGTACCCCGTTCGCACTCGTAAAGACCACCCAATCAAACTGCTCCAGCTGCTGAAGCACAGCTTCTTCTTCTGAATCCATGGTTGCTTTTGCTATGTGCAGTACCGGAAAGCTGACAGCCTCTGCCCCTTCTTCTTCAAGCTTTGCAAGAAGACTTGCAGATTGATGAGCCGGCCTTGTGACGACAACCGTCTTTCCCGCTAAAGGCCGGGACTTCATATTCCCAGGTCTTTCTTTACTTTCTCAAGGATCTCAAGTGCACCTTTCTCCTGAAGCTTAACAGCTAGTGTCACTCCGAGCATGTTAGGATCATCCGAGACAGCCTGCTCCTTGATTACTGTTTTGCCATCAGGAGTAGCAACAAGCCCAGTTAAGGAGATCTCCCTCTCTTCTGTTCTTTCTGCGTAGGCCGCAATCGGCACCTGGCATCCGCCTTCAAGCGTGTGAAGGAATGCGCGTTCTGCCATCACCGTTTTGTACGTGTCTTCATCATTCAAATGCTGAAGAAGAGCTCTAAGCTCAGCATCGTCTCCCCTGCATTCAATGGACAGAGATCCCTGTCCTACCGCAGGAAGGCTCAGTGACACTGGCAGGTATTCAGTCACCGTATCCGCTGACCAGCCCATTCTTTCAAGACCTGCAGCCGCAAGAATGATAGCATCAAACTCACCAGATTTTAATTTACCAAGACGTGTATCGATGTTTCCTCTGATTGATTTAATTTCAAGATCCGGACGGACATGCAAAAGCTGTGCAGCCCGGCGGAGTGAGCTCGTACCGACAATCGATCCTGCCGGAAGCTCTTCTAACGAGTTATATTTTTCTGAAATAAAGGCATCCCTTGGGTCAACACGTTTAGGTGTGCAGCCGATGATCAGCCCATCCGGCAGAACAGAGGGCATGTCCTTCATACTATGTACTGCCATATCAATCTCTTTATCAAGCATGGCCTGTTCAATTTCTTTCACAAACAGCCCTTTACCTCCTACTTTTGAGAGAGTGACATCAAGGATCACATCTCCCTTGGTCACGATTTCCTTCACCTCGAACTCAAAAGGAAGGCCCAGCGCCTTCAATTGGTCAATGAACCAGTTTGTTTGAGTGAGTGCCAGTTTGCTTCGTCTTGAACCTACTATTATTTTTCTCATCTATAAAAACCTCCTAAAAGAGTGACCGTAGGCCTTATTGATACCAAAAATGAAATTCAGTAAGGGTAGATGCCAGAAAATAATTGATCAGAACGATAAGAAAAGCTCCCGTGTTCCAGATCGCCAAAGTCTTTCCTTGAAGACCCTTCGCCACTTTTTGATATAAAAACACACTGTATACTGCGATGACGATAAAAGACGTAATGACTTTGGCGTCAAGCAGTGAAAAGCCCTGTATCTTTAAGAATGCCCAGATTACGCCTAGTATTAAACTTAAAAGCAGAATTGGAACACCTGTCATATTCAGTACAAAGGATAACCTTTCAAGGGTAGACAGGCTTCCAAGACGCTGCAGCCTCTTGCTCCACTTTTTCTTCTTTAAGAGCCTGTGCTGAAGCAGATACATGATCGAAAAGATAAAAGAGAGGGTGAATGCACCATAGGAAACGAAGGCCATCGTAACATGGATCACCAGCAGCTCCGAAATGAGACGGGTCGACATCTCATCACTCACCTGTTCTCCAGGAGCAAAAAGATTAATAGACATAATCAAAAATCCGAGCACGTTCGTAAAGAATACTAAGAAATCGATCCTGAAAAAATAGTTCATGACCAAAGAGAAAGTCACTAAGATCCAGGCATAAAAAAACAAGCCTTCAAAAGGCGTTAAAATAGGCGGACGGCCTACTTCTATCATTCTCTGGACAAAAAATACCGTCTGCAGCATCCAGACAATAGAAAGCAACCAGAAGGCCATTCGGTTAGCCTTCCGGTTGTTTTGTAAAAAGTCGATAAAATAACCTATGATGCTTAAAGCATACAAGATGATTGTTGTATCATATATCCAATTTGCGTTCTGCATATCAGAAACTCCTCTCTAGGAGCCCAGTGACATTCCCGTTACAGAGGCAATGAAGGGGATGTTTCACTTAACTTTGTTGATTCCATTTCACTTTTTAGCTCTTGCCGTTTAACCTCTTCTTCTAGCGCGAAGATCTTTGTGAAAAATTCAAGCGCCTGATCCGCCCCAGGTTCTCCGGCTTGCTCTTTAATCCTTACGATTGGATCGCGCAGCAGCTGATTCACTATGCTTTTGGTATGCTTACTCAACACTTTTTTCTCACGGTCCGTTAACTGAGGCATTTTACGCTCAATGCTCTGCATTGTTTCCGCTTGTACAGCGAGCGCTTTTTCACGCAATGCAGTTATCACCGGCACAACTCCAAGCATGTTGACCCATGAATGGAAGCCTATAATTTCTTCTTCGATCATGATCTCGATCTTTTCAGCTTCTTTCTTTCGCTCAGCCAAATTGGCTTCTACGATGCCTTCCAGATCATCTATATCGTAAAGAAAAACGCTTTCCAGTTCGTCCAATGATGGATCCAAATCACGTGGAACGGCGATGTCCACCATGAACAAAGGACGGCCTTTTCTTTGCTTAAGTACAGATTGAACCATCTCTTTTGTAATAACGTAGGAATCCGATCCGGTTGAAGTAATGACGATATCGGCATGTGCCAGCACAGATGTTAAATGCTCCACAGGGTGAGCCGTTCCTTCAAACCGCCCAGCCAGTTCTGACGCTTTTTCAAACGTTCGGTTGACGACATGGACACTGGCTACGCCATTGCTGTGAAGATGCTTGGCAGTCAGTTCACCCATCTTGCCTGCACCCACGATTAAGATGTCTTTCTTTTCAAGCCCGCCAAAGATTTTCTTTGCAAGCTCAACAGCAGCATAACTTACAGATACAGCATTTTCCCCAATTTCTGTTTCCGAGTGGGATCGTTTTGCAAGTGTTATTGCCTGTTTGAACAGATGGTTAAAGATTGTGCCTGTTGTTCCTTCCTGTTGTGCAAGAAGGAAGCTGTCACGAACCTGTCCGAGAATTTGCGTTTCTCCGAGAACCATAGAATCAAGACCCGCAGTAACTCTGAAAAGATGCTCGACAGCGATCTCTTCTTCACGGATAAACAAGAACGGATTCAGTTCATTTGTATCAATAGAAAACCATTCTGCGAGGAAAGACTTCATGTAATAGCGCCCTGTATGGATCTGATCCACCACGGCGTATACTTCTGTCCGGTTGCATGTTGAAACGATCGTACATTCCAATATGCTTTTTCTTTCCCGCAAAGCCTTCAAAGCCTGGTCCATCTCATTTGGATTGAATGCAACTTTTTCTCGAATCTCAACAGGTGCTGTCTTATAATTTAAACCGACAACAAGGATGTGCATCCCACTCACCCCCTTTATCTCTATCGTAAATACCACAGTAAATATCCATAATCATTATAACATGTACTATGAAATAATCATTTTAAAATTGTGAACAGAATATGAATCGTATGCTATGATAGGACAAGCGAAATAGTTCTTCCCTATTCTGTCCAAACCGTAACAAACTATAAAAAAATAGCGCTAATTAAAAAAAATAATAAACTAATACCCATATAAAAATAACAAATTTCGACCCTTTTAGCAAAGGTTTGATTTACTCGTTTGGCTATTTTCGCAATCTTTGGTGCTCTTAGGAGTGGTTGATTTCCGTTTCAGGTTGCTCGCTTTCCGCGGGGCGTGCGGTGAGCCTCTTGGCGCAGGCGCCTGCGGGAGTCTCACCTGTCACGCAAGTCCCGCAGGAGTCTCGCACCTTTCACTCCAATCAACTTGTCAAGGAAGGAAGCTAGACATAAACCCTGCACCAAGCAACAATCTTTAAGATAAGAGCCATTCGTGTCAAATGATTTGGAGGTTATAATGAAAGGTAAAGGAAATTTTTCAGGAATTGTATTGCTGGGAATCGGGCTATTTTTCTTAGCTCGGCAAATGAACGTTACATATGTACTTCCCTATTTAACTTGGCCAACTTTTCTAATCATCATCGGCTTGGCCTTTCTTGTTCAAAGTGCAAGCGGAAAAGAGGGCCCAAGTGCTTTTTCTGCGATCCTGCTGCTTGGCTTAGGCATCCATTTTCACGCCATATCTCATATTGACGGCTGGCCCAAGGAGCCTGCCATGATCATCCTTATTATAGCTCTTGCCTTTTTATATATGTATAAGCAAACCAAAGAGGGCTTGCTGGCAGGCATTGTACTGCTTGCCATCTCAGGATGGAGCTTCTTCAACAAATCAGACACTCCCTCGATCAAAGAATGGTTTTCGTCCATTGAAGGATTTTGGCCGTTCATCCTGATCGGAGTTGGTGCTTATTTTATCTTTATCAAGAAAAAATAAACCAGAGCAGATGCTCTGGTTTATTTTTTTTGTGTGTATCCAAGGATGGTGCTCCATGCAGCATCCTTCCCATAGCCCGTTTCAGAAGAAAAAAGAATCAGCGGATCGTCTGGTTTCTTTTTCAATGTGTCACGGACGACTTTTAAATGTTTTTCCCATTTTCCTTTTGGAATCTTGTCACACTTGGTGGCGACAACGATGACAGGGATGTCATGATATTTCAGCCAATCATACATTATCACATCGTCTTTGGACGGTGCATGGCGTATATCAACGAGCTGGACAACAGCTTTCAGCTGTGGCCTTTCCATGATATAACGTTCAATCATCCTGCCCCAGGCTTCTCTCTCGCTCTTTGAAACTTTAGCAAATCCGTATCCCGGAACATCCACGAAATAGAGCTGCTCATTGATGATGTAGAAATTAAGAGTTTGCGTCTTACCTGGCCGTGATGATGTTCTGGCCAGGTTTTTGCGTGCAATCATTTTATTAATAAATGAAGACTTCCCAACGTTTGAACGGCCGGCGAGGCCGATTTCCGGTAGCTGGTCTTCAGGATACTGCTCAGGCTTTACTGCCGAAATGACGATATCTGCTTTTGTTACTTTCATTTACTATCTCCCACTAACGCATGTTTTAACACTTCATCCAGATGAGATACCGGTATAAACGCAAGACTGCTGCGGACACTTTCCGGGATATCATCTATGTCTTTTTCATTTTCTTTAGGCATGATAACAGTTTGGATTCCAGCACGATGGGCGCTTAATGATTTTTCTTTTAAGCCGCCGATCGGCAGAACACGGCCGCGAAGTGTGATTTCACCCGTCATGCCTACATCCTTGCGAACAGGCTTTCCTGAAAGTGCGGATACCAATGCCGTTGCGATGGTAATACCTGCAGAAGGTCCGTCCTTCGGTGTTGCTCCCTCCGGAACGTGAATATGAATGTCCGTCTTTTCATAAAAGTCCGGATCAATTTCGAACTCCTCTGCTCTGGAACGAACGTAGCTCAGCGCCGCCTGGGCAGATTCCTTCATTACGTCTCCGAGCTTACCGGTAAGAATCAATTTCCCTTTTCCAGGCGTAAGAGCGACTTCAATAGACAGCGTATCGCCGCCTGCGGTTGTATACGCCAAGCCTGTAGCTGCTCCTACCTGATCTTCCATCTCAGCCTGGCCATATCGGAAGCGCGGTTTTCCAATATAGCTCTCGAGGTTTTTGTCAGTGATGGTAACCCTTTTCTTCTCTCCTGACACGATCTGTTTGGCCGCTTTTCTGCATAAGCCTGCAATCTGGCGCTCCATGCTCCTAACGCCTGCTTCTCTCGTATAGCTTCGAACGAGTTTAAGAATGGCATCTTCTTTCAGCTGAAACTGCGATTTTGTCAATCCGTGCTCTTTTAATTGTTTTGGAATAAGGTGATTTTTAGCGATATGAACTTTTTCCACTTCTGTATACCCTGCGATTGAAATGATCTCCATACGGTCAAGCAGCGGGCCAGGGATGGTCGCCAGGCTGTTCGCTGTTGTAATGAACATAACCTTGGAAAGATCATAAGGTTCTTCGATGAAATGGTCGCTGAACGAATTATTTTGTTCCGGATCCAGGACTTCCAATAGGGCAGAGGATGGATCGCCTCTGAAGTCATTGGACATTTTATCGATCTCATCAAGAAGGAACACTGGATTGATCGTACCTGCCTTCTTCATTCCCTGTATGAGTCGGCCAGGCATCGCACCGACATATGTTCTGCGATGGCCTCGGATTTCCGCTTCATCACGCACTCCTCCAAGGGAAATGCGGACAAAATTTCTTCCGATCGCTTTTCCAATGGAACGCGCGAGCGACGTTTTACCGACACCAGGCGGTCCGACAAGACAAAGGATGGGCCCTTTCAATGAATTGGTTAACTGCTGAACAGCCAAATACTCCAGCACACGCTCTTTTACTTTTTCAAGTCCGTAATGATCTTCGTTTAAGATCTTTTCTGTACGGATGATGTCCAGCTGATCTTTCGTTTCCTTTGTCCAAGGCAAATTGATCAGCCAGTCGATATAGTTTCGAATGACCGAGCTCTCAGCAGAAGACCCTGGCATTTTTTCATAGCGATCCAATTCTTTAAGTGCAATCTCCTGCACATTTTCAGGCATATCCGATTTTTCAATTCTTTCTTTGAGCGAGGAGATTTCGCCTGTTTTGCCCTCTTTATCTCCAAGTTCTTTCTGAATGGCTTTCATCTGTTCACGAAGGTAATATTCCTTCTGTGTCTTTTCCATCGCCTTTTTGACACGCTGGCCGATCTTCTTCTCCAACCCTAATACTTCTTTTTCATTGTTCAGGATGGAAATAAGATGATTCAATCGTTCCTTTACGTCAACAATTTCAAGAATATGCTGTTTTTCTTTAATTTTTAACGATAGATGGGAAGAAATCACATCTGCCAATCGTCCCGGTTCTTCGATATCTTGCACAGAAGCCAACGTTTCAGGTGTTACCTTTTTGGAAAGGTTTATGTACTGCTCAAATTGCTGAAGAGCCGTTCTCATAAGGGCCTGAATTTCCAAATCCTTTTCGCCCTTGTCTTCTATCAGTTCTACTTCTACCTCCAAGTATTCCTCACGGTCGATGAACTGCTTTATTTTTCCGCGCTTAATACCTTCAACGAGCACACGGATCGTGCCGTTCGGGAGCTTTAGCATCTGATTTACTTTTGAAAGGGTTCCGATTTCATATATTTGTTCACCGCTCGGATCTTCTACAGCTACTTCCTTTTGTGTTGAAAGGAAAATATGCTGATCATCAAGCATGACTTGCTCCAATGCCTGTACGGATTTTTCCCTTCCTACATCAAGGTGAAGCACCATGGTGGGATACACCAGCAGGCCGCGAAGAGGAAGGAGGGGAAGGATGCGGGTTGTTTGTTCGTCCATTTAACACACCTCCGAATACTGCTTAATGTATTGAATGATTTCAAATTCATGCAGCCTATTTTTAGATTAATGGCATTTTCAGCTTCACAGCAGTATTTAGTTCGCCTCAGAGAGCTTTAACATACAATTGTAATGCCACAAGACAATGAAGAAATTTCTTCAGTCTTTGTACAATTCTACCTATAAAGAGCCATTTTGTCTAATTGGAGCTCATTTTCATACTCGAAAGCAAAGCCCCCTCTTCAGACAGATTTAGGAGGGGACTGTAAAAAGGCTGAAGCAGGAATGGCCTGCTGATTACCTTTATCCATTTCAGGAAAAGCGAGTTGAAACACCTGAGATAATTTTGTCACTGGAATGATCTCTATGCCAGTGATCTCCCGAAGTATAGCCTGATCGTTATCTTTTGGAATGATGACCTTCTTGACTCCCGCAAGTTTAGCGGCTAATACTTTGGCCATCACGCCTCCGACCGGCTTCACTTTTCCATGTACGCTTAATTCACCGGTCATAGCCAGTTCATTATCAATCTCCACATTGTGGATCGCTGAATAAATTGAAGTCGCGATCGCAATCCCTGCTGACGGCCCATCGACCGGCCCGCCGCCTGGAAAATTGACATGAATATCATACAGCGCAGAATCTACTCCCATATTTCGAAGGACGGTCAGTACATTTTCGACCGATCCTTTTGCCAGGCTTTTTCTTCTGATTGATTTTGTATTATTGCCGATCGATTCTTCTTCCACTATACCTGTTATCGTAATCGTACCCTGTTTTTTCGCAGGTAAAACGGTGACTTCAATCTCCAGCAATGATCCGCTGTTAGGGCCGTAGACTGCAAGTCCGTTTACTAGCCCCACCTTTGGTTCTTCAGAGATCTTACTCTCTGGACGCGGAGTCATCTGGCTGGAATGGATGACCCATTCCAAATCCGCTTTTTTGATGAAATTTCGGTCTTCTGTAATCGCCAGCCCTGCTGCAATCTGCATCATATTTACGGCTTCACGGCCATTTTTAGCATACTTGGAGAGCAGCTCGACCGAATCTTCTTCTACATTCATGGTTACTTTATCTGCTGCTTTCATAGCGATCTGCTGAATTTCGGGAGGCTGAAGCTCTCTAAAGAAGACTTCCAGACAACGTGATCGGATAGCAGGCGGAATTTCATCAGGCGTTCGTGTGGTTGCCCCAATTAGCCTAAAATCAGCAGGAAGGCCATTTTGAAAAATATCATGGATGTGTGAAGGTATGTTTGTATTTTCTTCATTATAATAAGCGCTCTCTAAAAATACTTTTCGGTCTTCTAGTACTTTGAGCAATTTATTCATCTGAATCGGGTGAAGTTCTCCAATTTCATCAATAAAAAGGACGCCGCCGTGAGCGTTTGTTACCGCTCCTTGTTTTGGCTGTGGAATTCCTGCCTGCCCCATCGCCCCCGCTCCCTGATAGATTGGGTCATGAACGGAACCGATCAAAGGATCTGCAATCCCACGTTCGTCAAATCTGGCTGTCGTTGCATCCAATTCAACGAACACCGAAGTGGGACGGAATGGTGACTTCTTATTCCGCTTGGCCTCTTCGAGTACGAGACGTGCTGCAGCGGTTTTTCCGACACCTGGAGGTCCATAAACAATCACATGCTGTGGATTAGGTCCGCAAAGCGCAGCATGCAGAGCCTTGATACCATCCTGCTGGCCGACGATATCAGCAAACTTCCCCGGTCTGACTCGTTCAGACAGCGGTTCAGTCAAAGAGATCGACCGCATCTTCCGCAATTGGTCCATTTCCTTCTTTGATTCTTTATCAATACTCACTTTCTGAGTGCGCTGGCTCTTCAACAAGTTCCAAAAGTAAAGTCCAATTACAATTCCAAAAAACAGCTGAATGAGTAAAGCGAT
This sequence comes from Fictibacillus sp. B-59209, assembly GCF_036216745.1. Taxonomy (NCBI): domain Bacteria; kingdom Bacillati; phylum Bacillota; class Bacilli; order Caryophanales; family Fictibacillaceae; genus Fictibacillus; species Fictibacillus sp. B-59209. The sequence goes on from NZ_JARMMC010000016.1 coordinate 58,286, forward strand.
TCCAGTCCAGTTCATTTCTTCCTCCCGAATTTTTTTTATGCTCCTAGTATCTCCGAGTGGGTACTGGACTAAACAGAGAAAATGGAAAAGGTGAGGAGGTTATGCTTTAGAATCGCTCAAGTTTTCATAGATAAAAACATAGGCTTTTGTTAGTCAATGGTGTCGACTGTTGGCAGTAATAACCTGAGGGTCTCTTTCAGGGTCAGTACTTATTAAAAACGAAAATCAACACTATGTTAAATAACCCAAAACAAAAAAACCAGCCCCTAGAGGCTGGTTTTAATTCTTCTTACGCACTTTCTTTCGGTGTTTCCTTTTTAGGTTCCACAATTGTGCCGTCCTCAAGTTCGAGTTTTGGCGGAACTTTATCAGCTACCGTTTCTTTTGTAATGATACACTTAGCCACGTCTTCTCGGGAAGGAAGTTCGAACATAACGTCCAGCATCATTCCTTCAATGATAGAACGCAGACCACGTGCACCAGTTTTACGTTCGATAGCCTGATTAGCAATTTCAGTAAGAGCTTCTTCGTTGAACTCAAGTTCAACACCATCAAGATCAAGAAGCTTTTGGTATTGCTTAACGAGCGCATTTTTTGGTTTTGTCAAAATTTCAACAAGTGCATCCTCATCAAGCGGAGTTAGACTTGCAGTCACAGGCAGACGGCCGATGAATTCCGGGATAAGACCAAAGCGAAGCAAATCTTCAGGCAATACTTTTGCCAGGTATTCTCCTGCTTTAAGTTCTGCCTGTCTGGATTCAGAGCTGAATCCGATGACTTTTTTCCCTAAACGGCGTTTGATGATTTGTTCGATGCCATCAAATGCACCACCGCAAATAAATAGAATATTTGTGGTATCGATTTGAATGAACTCCTGATGCGGATGCTTTCTTCCGCCTTGCGGAGGTACGCTTGCAACGGTACCTTCTAAGATTTTAAGAAGGGCCTGCTGTACACCTTCACCAGATACATCACGGGTAATGGAAGGATTTTCAGACTTTCTGGCAATTTTATCGATTTCATCAATGTAAATAATGCCTTTTTCAGCTTTTTCTACATCGTAATCAGCCGCTTGAATCAATTTAAGCAAAATGTTCTCAACGTCTTCGCCCACATAACCGGCTTCTGTTAAAGAAGTCGCATCAGCAATAGCGAAAGGAACATTTAGGATTCTGGCAAGCGTTTGAGCCAATAGCGTTTTACCGCTTCCTGTAGGCCCGATCATGGCGATGTTACTTTTTGCAAGCTCCACTTCATCGGACTTTTGTGAAGAATTAATGCGTTTGTAGTGGTTATATACTGCTACGGAAAGAGACTTCTTAGCCTGTTCCTGTCCAATGACATATTCATCGAGAATCTTGCGGATTTCCATTGGTTTCGGAACTTCCTTAAGCTCTACATCCTCTTCTGTACCAAGCTCCTCTTCCACAATTTCAGTGCATAGCTCGATACATTCGTCACAAATATATACACCTGGTCCTGCTACCAGTTTACGAACTTGATCCTGCGTTTTTCCACAAAAGGAACATTTCAGCTGCCCTTTTTCGTCATTGAATTTAAACAATGAAATCACCCCTAAACCTTAAATTGGATGAAACCAATTACCTTTTCATACCGTTTCCAGATATGCTTGTTTCATTACACCGCAAGCAATTATTTCAAGTGCTTACTGATTTCATTTCCGCAAGTTTATGTATTGGATTGTATCATATATCCCCTAATGAACGGAAATAAAAACCCTTCCTTGACAATTAATAGTATGTATTTGGCTGGAATCAATGTGTTCTATAAGTATTAACCTTATGGCTTATTTTAAAACCTTAATCCTAAAATAAAGCCTTTAAAAAAGTTTCAATAAAAAAGCGCTTTTTCCTGCCAAGAATGATAAATAATTATATAAAACAAGGCACGAAAAGTTCGTGCCTTGCCAGACCTTACTCTATCTTATGCAATTGTTTTGCTGTTATCCACTAGCAGGTCAATAGCTTTTCTGATTTTAAGATCAGCTGCTACAGCGTCGTTTCCGCCTTGAATAGCAAGCATTTGCGTAATTTTCTCTACGTCCATGTTGTACATTTCAGCCATTTTCTTAAGCTCTTCATTGATTTCTTCTTCCGTAGCTTCAATTTTTTCAGCTTCAGAGATCGCTTCAAGTACTAGGTTCGTTTTCACGCGTTTTCCAGCATCTTCTTTCATTTGCTCACGAAGAGCAGCTTCATCCGTGCCAGAGAACTGGAAGTAAAGGTCAAGGTTCATACCTTGCATTTGCAGACGTTGTCCAAATTCTTGAACCATACGGTCTAATTCTGTGTTGACCATTGCTTCTGGAATATCTACTTCTGCTGCATCAACCGCTTTGTCAACGACTGTATCGCGAGTGTGGTGCTCAGCTTCATGCTTTTTGCTTTCTTCAAGCTTCGTACGGATGCTTGCTTTAAGAGCGTCAAGCGTTTCAACTTCTGCATCAGCTTCTTTAGCAAACTCGTCGTTTAGCTCAGGAAGCTGTTTTGATTTAATTTCATGGATTTTCACTTTGAAGACTGCAGGCTTACCAGCAAGCTCAGTTGCATGGTATTCTTCAGGGAACGTAATGTTAACCTCTTTTTCAGTACCTGCTTTGTCTCCGATCAATTGCTCTTCAAATCCAGGGATGAAAGAACCAGATCCGATTTCAAGTGGATAGTTCTCAGCTTTTCCGCCTTCGAACGCTTCTCCGTCAACGAATCCTTCGAAATCGATAACAGCTGTATCACCGTTTTCTACTTCGCCTTCTTCTTTTACAACAAGCTCAGCTTGCTGCTCTTGAAGACGCTTGATTTCGCTGTCAACATCTTCGTCTGTTACAGATGCGTCGAATTCAGTAACTTCAAGCCCTTTATATTCACCAAGCTTAACTTCAGGTTTTACTGTAACTTTAGCAGTGAAAACAAGGTTGCTTCCTTTTTCCATTTGCTCGATGTCAACCTCTGGACGGTCAACTGGATCAATTCCAGCTTCTTCTACAGCTTGGCTGTATGCTTGCGGCAAGATGATGTCCAGAGCATCTTGGTATAGAGATTCTACTCCAAAACGCTGTTCAAACATTTTTCTTGGCATTTTTCCTTTACGGAAACCTGGTACGTTTACCTGTTTAACCACTTTTTTAAATGCCTGGTCAAGAGCTGTATCTACTTCAGAAGCCTCAACTTCAATCGTTAAGACACCTTGATTACCTTCTAACTTTTCCCATTTTGCACTCATTCAAAGTTCCCTCCAACATTACGTATTTCATTGAAAATCTTACATTTTCGTTACAACCATTCCATTATATCATAACAGACTTGTATTTCAACAAAGACCCGGATTGTTTCCGTATTAGTATCCTTGAAATTTATTCGGGCCGAACGTAAACCTCTCAATATCAAGGAGCTGTTCGACCGCTTTTTCTAAACTTTCAGGATGGATCTCGATTTCGGATTCGATGGCATCACAGGTGTCCATACCGCTCAGTTTACCAGCTGCACACTGAAGGGCACGTGCCCAATAATGAGAATCTGCCGGTTCGGGCACCTGAGGATAAATAGCAAGTATGTAGTCCCACCAAATCGTAACAGCAAATTCTGTCAGAGTCGGATTATCCTGTTCCAGCCGATCCTCCAATTCTTTTTTTACTTCAAGGTTAAATGGATCTTCATAGACATCGTGAAGTTCCTGAATGTTGATGGAATAGGTATTTCCAAACTTATGTAAGGTTACGTTTTCCTGTATGTCCTTTGATTTTAAATAGTTTAGTGCCATGGTCTTGATGCCTGGGTTACCCTCTTCATTTTCTAAGAACTCCCGGTAAACCGCTATAGTATCCTCTGGATTCATATAGCTTAATTGCTGCATGGCAATCCACTGGTTATGTATTTCACCACTTGTCATCATGTTCCGAAGGGTTTCAATTTCTTTGGAACGGTCCTGGTGCGGCTCTGGTGATAGATCAATCGGCGGTTCTGAATCATCTGTCATCTTCCGGCTGAAATGCAAAAGCTGATAAAAGGATTCTGCCTGAGCGGCTGGAAGCTGATGTTCCTCAAGCACCGCTTCAACAACTGACACGACGGATTCATATTCTGAAAGCTGAATAAGGACAGAAAGATAAATCTGCAATACATCAAAATATTCTCCGATTCCCTGCTTGAGCATTTTATCTGCTCTTATTTTCGCTTCTTGAAGCTGGCCAAGTTCAATCAGGCTTAACACAACACCCAGATGTCCCTGAGAATGTCCCGGTTCTATCTCCAGCAGCTGAAGAAAACAGGATAAAGATTCCTTAAATTGCTTTGCTTTTAGGGAAGACATTCCTTTTTCAAGCAATCTGGCCGGCAAATTAGGGAACAGTACGACATTGCTGATTTTCTTACCTTTTTTTTCATTAGCCATTAGGTTTCTTCACTTCCAGTTTCTATTTGCATCAGTTTAACAGTTTAAAGGCGTAAACTCAAGATGAGTCAGTCTTCACGAAGTAACAATAAATCCTGCACAGCCATTGTGCAGGATTGCTCATATGTACAAATTTCCCTATAAGGGATAGGGAATAATAGGATAGAAGGCTTACGCCATCCCGATGCCACTAAACACTATTATTCCCGCTTAACTGTTATTCAAACCAAATGGCTGGATCTTGGAAGTAAACGGCTGCATTTGGCTGTTAGACTACTCCCATCTTGTTCTCGAATTGGCTGATCTCTTCATCATACTGCATGGTGATTGAAATTTCATCCCAGCCGTTCTGCAGCATCTCTTTCCAATAGGGATCAAAATCGAACGAAGCTGCCACCTTTGTACCTGCAGAGATTTCCTGGCTGTCCAGGCTGACGGTTAACTTCTTATTCCCGTTTTCCAAACTGGTTTTCAATTGATCAATCACCGGTTTAGGCAGGGTGATGACGAGAATGCCATTCTTCAAAGAGTTATTATAGAAGATATCCGCAAAGTCAGGAGCGATAATGACTTTGAATCCATAATCCTTCAGTGCCCATGGAGCGTGCTCTCTCGAAGATCCGCATCCGAAATTTGCACCTGCGATTAAAACCTCAGCTCCCTCTGCATCCTCCTTATTCAGTTCAAATTCAGCGTTTGGGGTGCCATCACGGTTGAAACGCCAATCAAAAAACAAATACTGGCCAAACCCACTGCGCTCGACCCGTTTTAGGAATTGCTTAGGAATAATCTGATCTGTATCCACATTTTCACGGTCTAATATGGCTGCTGTTCCGGTAAAAGTCTTAAATCCTGGCATACGCTTCACCTTCTCTCGTACCTGAAACAAATTTTCGGACGTCCACGAATTTACCTTCAATGGCAGCTGCTGCGGCCATCGCCGGACTCACAAGATGAGTTCTCGCTCCTTTGCCCTGCCTGCCCTCAAAGTTTCTGTTGGATGTGGAGGCACATCTCTCGCCTTCAGGAACGATATCCGGGTTCATCCCAAGACACATGGAGCATCCTGAATCTCTCCATTCAAAGCCTGCTTCCTGAAAAACATGGTGCAGACCTTCTTCTTCTGCCTTAACTTTTACTTGCTGTGAACCAGGAACCACAATCGCGTTGACCCCAGCGTGAACTTTTTTTCCTTTAATGACTTGAGCTGCAGCCTTCAGATCACTTAGTCTTGAATTTGTACAAGACCCGATGAATACGTGCTGAACAGGTACTTCAGTCAGAGACTGTCCCGGTGCTAGACCCATATAGGCAAGTGCTTTTTGCAGGGATTCTCTCTCTCTTTCTGGTTGCCCTTCTTTAAATGAAGGAACATTCTCAGAGATTCCCACACCCATTGACGGATTCGTTCCCCAGGTGACCATCGGTTCAACTTCTGATGCATCGATCTCGATAACTTTGTCGTATGAGGCATTGGAATCCGACTTAAGATCCTCCCACTGCTTCACTTTTTCTTCAAATTCATAATCTTTAGGAGCGTATTTTCTTCCTCTAATATACTCATACGTTGTTTCATCTGGTTCAATCAAACCTGCTTTCGCACCCGCTTCAATGGACATGTTGCACAATGTCATACGTTCTTCCATTGTGAAATTTCTTACCGTCTCTCCCGTAAATTCAATGACATGTCCCGCACCGGCGTTAGTACCATGGCTGGCAATAAGAGCAAGTACAATGTCTTTGGCTGTTACGCCGAATCCTGGTTTTCCTTCAATATTCACTTTGAGCTGCTTCGGTTTTTGCTGCCAAAGTGTCTGGGTGGCCAGAACATGCTCCACTTCGCTCGTTCCAATCCCAAAAGCCAAGGCACCAAACGCTCCGTGTGTAGAAGTATGGCTGTCTCCGCATACGATGGTTTTGCCGGGTACCGTCAGGCCAAGCTCCGGACCGATGACATGTACGATTCCCTGGTCAGCAGAGTCAAGACCTTCCAAATGAATACCATATTCTTTGCAGTTTTCCTCAAGGGTTTGAATTTGCTTCAGCGCGATGCGGTCATCAATGACAAACCGATTTTTGGTCGGTATGTTATGATCCATCGTTGCAAAACAAAGGCCGGGTTTTCGGACTTTTCTATTTTTTTCCCTCAAGCCGGCAAAGGCTTGTGGGGAAGTCACCTCATGAAGGAGGTGCAGGTCAATATATAAAAGAGCGGGCTTGTTCATTTCCTGAATGACTGCGTGATTGTCCCAGATTTTATCTATGATTGTTTTTGCCATTTTGCACCTTCCTCCTTACACATATACTTCAAGCAGCGTTGCGGCCGCCGCGTTTTCCTCCAGCCGGTAAACCAACTGTTCCACCATTTCATCTGTTGTAGAGACTCTGCTCTTTTTGGTTTGTATGTCACCCGTACGGAATTTCGCGTTCAGGACTTCCTGAACAGCCATTTCAATGGCATCCGCCTCTTCGTTCATATGAAAGGAATGTCTGAGCATCATTGCTGCTGAAAGGACCATTCCCAGCGGATTGGCCGTATTAGTTCCTGCAATATCAGGAGCTGAACCATGAACGGGTTCATACAATCCTGCACCTTCTTCACTCAATGATGCCGAAGCAAGCATTCCAAGAGATCCCGTAATCATGGAGGCTTCATCAGACAAGATGTCGCCAAACATATTCTCTGTCACGATGACATCAAATTGTGCAGGGTTCCGGACAAGCTGCATGGCCGCATTGTCAACAAGCATGTGTTCAACTTTAACATCTGAAAAGCTCTTCGCTATTTCGTTTACAACTTCCCTCCATAGTTTGCTTGATTCCAGCACATTGGCTTTATCCACTGAAGTCAGCTTTCCGGTTCTGGAAGCCGCGAGTTCAAACGCCTTTTTCACTACTCTCTCAATCTCTTGCCTATGATAGTACAGCGTGTCTACCGCTTCATCGGATCCTGTTCTTCCTTTTGGCTGAGCGAAATACAAGCCGCCTGTCAGTTCTCTTACAAACACCAAGTCTACATTTTTGATCAGTTCAGGTTTTAGCGGAGAAATATCTGCTAATGGACTGAATGCTTTAACCGGCCTCAGATTGGCGAAAACGTTGAGTTCCTTACGGATTTGGAGCAGTCCGTATTCGGGACGCTGATCCATGCCATCCCATTTAGGTCCACCCACGGCTCCCAAAAGAACCGCGTCACTCTTTTTGCATTGTTCAAGCGTTTCAGGGGGCAGTGGATTTCCTGTCTCATCGATGGCTTTACCGCCGATCGGCATCTCGGTCACTGTAAAACGATGCTGAAATCGGGATTCAATGGCTTTGAGCACCCGCAATGCCCCTTTCATTACTTCCGGTCCGATTCCGTCACCCGGCAAGACTGTAATTGTTTTTTCCATCTTGACCCCTCCTCATAAAATTTATAGACTGACTTTCACTAATTCTTCTTTTTGAACGTTCATAATCGTTTTGTTTAACGCATGAACGTATGCTTTTGCTGAAGCTTGAAGCACATCCTGAGCGGTTCCGCTTCCGTTGATTTCCTGTTCCTCGTACTTTAGCAGAACATAGACCTGTGCTAATGCATCTCTTCCTGAACCGACGGATTGAATACGGTAATCTTTCAGCTGTACAGGCAGCGGCAGCATTTTATCCAATGTATTGTAAATGGCCTCTACACTTCCTGAGCCCGTGCCTGCTTCCTGGATGCTCTTTCCGTCTGGCGCTTTTAGGGTAATGGTTGCAGTAGGAATATTGTTCGTGCCATAGTTCACCTGAATATCACCTAACTGGTACATAGGGACTGGCGGCTGGATTTGATGTTCGAGAAGGAGGGCCAGAATGTCTTCTTCTGTGAGCTCCTTCTTCCGGTCGGCCAGTGCTTTAAATTCGTTGAACAGTTCATTAAGCTGTTCCTCACCGGGTTCAAAGCCCAGTTTGTTAATATGTTTCCGGAATGCGTGCCTCCCTGAATGCTTTCCGAGAACGAGCTGGTTGGAGGATACTCCAACAAGTTCGGGAGTGATAATCTCATACGTTGATTTTTCTTTTAGCACACCATCCTGATGGATTCCAGATTCATGAGCAAAGGCATTTCTTCCGACTACAGCCTTATTCGGCGGAACGCTGATTCCTGTCAGTCTGCTGACGAGTCCGCTCGTGCGGCTGATCTCTTTCAGTTCCAAACGTGTTTCCGCTTTATAAAAGGTATTTCGGATGGCGAGTGCTACGGCAATTTCTTCTAATGAAGCATTGCCCGCTCTTTCACCGATTCCGTTGATCGTACATTCAATCTGATCGGCTCCGTTCTCGATCGCTGCTAATGAATTAGCAACAGCCATGCCAAGGTCATCATGGCAATGAGCAGATAATTTCGCCTTATGGATGTTTGGTACATGCTCTCTCACGTACCGGAAAAGATGCCCATATTCAGCAGGGCTGTAATAGCCAACAGTATCCGGAAGATTAATGACGGTGGCACCGGCATCAATCACTTGCTCAATGATTTTTACGAGAAAAGCCAGATCTGACCGGCAAGCATCTTCTGCCGACCATTGTACGATTGGAAAACGCTCACGTGCGTATTTCACAGATCGAACGGCTGTTTCAACCACTTCATCCGGAGTTTTCTTTAGTTTATATGTCATGTGGATCGGCGATGTTGCTAAGAAAACATGCAGCCGAGGTTCAGGTGATCCTTTTAATGCTTCCCATGCCGCATCAATATCCTTTGTCGTCGAACGGGCGAGGCCAGTTACCGAACTGTTCTTGATTTCATCGGAGATTTTTTTTACCGCTGCAAGATCACCAGGGGAGGCAGCCGGGAACCCTGCTTCAATGACATCTACACCGAGCCTCTCGAGCTGTTTGGCTATCTCAAGTTTTTCCTGGGCATTCAAGTTCACTCCTGCCGTTTGCTCTCCGTCTCTCAATGTTGTGTCAAAGATATCAATTTTTCGCACTTGTCACCGCCTCCTTCGTTTTTTCCTTTTGTTGTTTAACAAAAGGCATCATTGCTCTTAACTCGCGGCCGACTACTTCAATCGGATGATGTTTTTCACTCTCATTGATGGCATGGAACACTGGGCGGTTTGCCTGATTTTCCAAGATCCAGCCTTTAGCAAACTCTCCGCTTTGGATATCCTTCAGAACCGCTCTCATTTTCGTTCTTGTATCCTCATCTACGACTCTTGGACCGGATTGGAAATCGCCCCATTGAGCTGTATCAGAAATGGAATATCTCATTCCTTCAAGGCCGCCTTCGTACATTAAGTCAACAATCAGCTTCAGCTCGTGCAGACATTCAAAGTAGGCGACTTCTGGCTGGTACCCGGCTTCTACAAGAGTTTCAAAACCTGTCTTAACAAGTGAAGTCAATCCTCCGCACAAGACAGCCTGCTCACCGAACAGATCCGTTTCGGTTTCTTCTTTAAAGGTTGTTTCAAGAACGCCGGCTCTTGCAGCTCCAATCCCTTTTGCATATTCAAGCGCCGTTTCTTTCGCAGTTCCCGTCACATCCTGATAAACTGCGATCAGCGCAGGAACCCCAGCTCCAGCTTCATAAGTCCGTCTTACAAGATGTCCCGGTCCTTTAGGAGCAACAAGGAATACATCCACGAAATCCGGCGGAACGATCTGATGGAAATGAACATTGAAACCATGCGCAAAAACAAGTGCCTTCCCTGGAGTCAGCGCCGGTTCGATCTCCTTTTTATAGACTTGAGGCTGAAGTTCATCCGGCAGAAGAATCATGATGACATCCGCTTCATTGGAAGCTTCTTCTACAGATGCTACTCGGACACCATCTTCAACCGCCTGGTCAAATGATTTCCCCTGTCTTACACCAACTACAACGTCATATCCACTTTCTTTCAAGTTCAAAGCGTGGGCATGCCCTTGAGATCCATATCCAATAACTGCTACCTTTTTTCCGTTTAAGTATTGATCAGCGATTTCCTTGTCATAATAAACTTTTGCCATTTTTACATCTCTCCCTAGGTTTTATAGTTATTTTTAGATAATAGAAAACTGATTCAGGTTATACACTGTTTTTTGTGTTCCGCGCGGCATTGCGGTAAGCCCTGTTCTGGAAATTTCCTTAATTCCGTATGGCCGCAGCAGCTCGATCAATGCCTCTACTTTTTCATTGTCGCCTGTCACCTCAATCGTGACGTTTTCAAGGCTTACATCAATGATGGCTGCTCTGAAAGGCTCAATAATAACTTTAATCTCACTCCGTGTATCTGGTGTGGTAATCACTTTAATCAGTGCCAATTCCCTGGCTACAAGTGCCATATCGGTGAGATCTTTTACTTTCAGCACATCGATCTGTTTATGCAGCTGTTTAAGCAGCTGTTCGAGTTTTCTGTCATCCTCGACCTGCACAACAATCGTAATTTTTGATATCCCCGGATCATCGGAATGTCCTACCGTGATGCTCTCAATGTTAAATTGCCTTTTTGTCAGGAGTCCTGTCAGCCGGTTTAACACACCGCTCTGGTTTAAAACGGTAGCTGTTATAATGCGCCTCATGGTTTCACCCCAATCATTTGATGAATCCCTTTCCCGGGAGCAATCATCGGATAGACATTTTCATCCGAAGTTACCCTGCAGTCGAGAAGGAAAGGAGAATTGGACTCCAGTGCCTGTGCAAGCTTCACTTTGGCATCCTCTTCTGTAGTAACAACCGCAGCGTCAATGCCATATGCGGCTGCCAGTTTTACAAAGTCAGGCTGAACAGGAATGAGGGATTGTGAATAACGTTCTTCGTAAAAGATCTCCTGCCACTGCCTAACCATTCCAAGTGACTGGTTATTAACGATGACAATGATGACAGGCAGCTTCAATTCTTGAAGAACAGATAGCTCTTGTAATGTCATTTGGAATCCGCCATCACCTGTTACAGCAACAACAGGAAGTTCTGGATTTCCAATTTTCGCCCCGATTGCTGCCGGGAATCCGAATCCCATCGTTCCTAATCCTCCTGAAGTTACCCAGCGGTTTGGTTTGGAAAAACCATAATATTGCGCTGTCCACATCTGATGCTGTCCCACATCTGTCGTAATGACCGCTTCCCCTTTTGTTTCCTCATGAATGATTTCAAGCAATCTCTGGGGTTTTAGCGTTTCACCGTCTTTTTTATACCAGAGCGGATAACTGCTCTTCAGCTCAGATAAATGATAGACCCATTCTGTCGTATCTCCTGACGATGTGCTTTCTCGAAGCAATGCTGAAACGGTATGCTTTGCACAACCGACAATCGGAATCAGAGTTTCCACGTTCTTGCCGATCTCAGCCGGATCAATGTCAATATGGGCAACGGCTGCTTTCTTGGCGAAGTGATTTAGATCACCTGTCAAACGGTCATCGAACCGTGCTCCGATTCCAATCAGGAGATCACACTCGTGCAGAGCAATATTCGAGGCATAGGTGCCATGCATACCGGCCATTCCCAGGAAAAGGGGATGATCGGATGGGAAGCTGCCAAGCCCGAGCAATGTATTGGCGACCGGAATCCGATGCTGTTCAGCCAAGGTAAGGATTTCATTCTCTGCTCCAGCGAACAGCACACCCGCACCTGCAAGAATGACAGGTTTTTTTGCAGTGGCAATGGCGTCTGCCAGCCGTTTTACTTGGAGAAGGTTCGGCATGACTGTTGGCTGGTAACCTGGCAGTGTGACTTCTTTCGGTGTAGAAAATGCCCCTAAAGCAGTCGAAATATCTTTTGGAATGTCTACCAGAACCGGACCTGGCCTTCCTGTCTGAGCGATATGAAAAGCTTCCTGGACGATCCCGGGGAGGTCTTCCACTCTTCTTACCTGGTAGTTATGTTTGGTGATAGGCATCGTTACACCGACAATATCAGCTTCCTGGAAAGCGTCCGTACCGATTACAGTTGTTGCCACCTGCCCGGTGAAGATGACAAGCGGGAGAGAATCAATCATGGCATCAGCAATTCCAGTAACGAGATTGGTTGCCCCCGGCCCCGAGGTGGCGATGACAACTCCTGCTTTTCCGGTAACCCTTGCAAACCCTTGAGCTGCATGGATGGCTCCTTGCTCATGGCGGGTTAAAATATGTCTGATATTTTTCTTGTAAAGGGCATCATAGATTGGAAGGACAGCACCTCCAGGATAGCCGAATAAGACGTCTACCCCTTCTTTTTCAAGTGCCTCCATCAGCATGTCTGCTCCTGACATCATTTGAACTTTGCTTTTCTCTTCATCAGCCACCCAGCTGGCTTTCATTCCTGATTCCTCCCTTATAAAATCATAATAAAAAGCCTTCCCACCCAAAATGACAGTGTAAACCTGCCAAAGGGGTGAAAAGGCTTCTTTTCACGGTACCACCCTTCTTCGCGGCTATGCTGCTTGGCCGCCTCATGGACGAATATGTTCGCCCGGTTTGATAACAAGTTAACTCCTCTTTCGGGTTAACTCGGCCTGCCCTACTGGCCAATGGCTTTCGGACAGACACTCAGGGGTGAGGTCCTGATAAGAGCATTACCGGTTCCCAGCGCTTCCGGCTCTCTGTGAATACTCTGTTATCATTCTTCCCCTTCATCGATTTTGAATTATTTAACTTTTTTACTAAAAGTTTATATTTTTAGAACTCCGCCAGTATTGGCTGAAGTAACCAGCTTGGAGTAACGGGCGAGATAGCCTTGTTTAATTTTTGGTTCAGGCTGTCTCCAATCCGTCTTTCTGCTTTCCAGTTCTTCGTTGCTCAGCATGATGTTGATCGATCTTTGAGTCAAATCAATGAAAATGTGGTCTCCGTTCTCCAGGAATGCGATTGGACCGCCTTCAGCTGCTTCAGGAGAAATATGACCGATGGAAATTCCCCTGGATGCTCCTGAAAATCTTCCGTCTGTAATTAAAGCAACCTTTGTGCTTAGTCCCATTCCAGCGATTGCGGAGGTCGGTGAAAGCATCTCAGGCATTCCAGGTCCGCCTTTGGGGCCTTCATACCGGATAACCACAACGTGGCCTTCTTTTACTTTTCCGTTGTTGATGCCTTCTAACGCTTCATCCTGTGATTCAAAGACGATGGCTTCTCCTTCAAAATATTTGATCGATGGATCTACACCGCCCACCTTGATCACACAGCCGTCAGGTGCAAGGTTTCCATATAGAATGGAGAGTCCTCCTACAGGACTGTAGGCGTTATCAGGATATCTGATTACATCGCTGTTTGTAATGGAAGCATCTTTTATATTTTCATAGAGAGTTTTCCCCGTAATCGTGATCCGGTCTTTATGAACTGCTCCTTCAATGTGGCAGAGCTGTTTCATGATGGCACTGACTCCACCGGCATCATGGACATCCTGCATCGTGTAGTCGGATGCGGGACTGATCTTTGATAAATAAGGAACCCTCTCAGCTACTTCATTAATTCGTTTAAGATCGTATTCGATCCCCGCCTCATGTGCGATGGCCAGCATATGAAGTACGGTGTTTGTTGATCCTCCCATGGCCATATCCAATGCAAAAGCATCATCTATGGCTTCTTTTGTAATAATGTCTCTTGGCCGGATATCGCGTTCGACCAGATCCATCAAACAAAAGGCAGCATCTTTATAGAGCTTATCCCGCTCTTTCGAAGTGGCGACGAGTGTCCCGTTTCCCGGCAATGTAATTCCTAGCATTTCCATAATGGAGTTCATGCTGTTTGCGGTGAACATTCCGGAACAGGATCCGCAGGTCGGACAGGCGCTTGTTTCAAGCTCCAGCAGTTCTTCCCTCGACATCTTACCGGAAAGATGTGATCCGACTCCTTCGAATACAGAAACGAGCGAAAGTGATTTTCCAGCGGATGATTTCCCTGCTTCCATCGGGCCGCCTGAAACGAATACGGCAGGTACATTCGTTCTAACTGCTGCCATCAGCATGCCCGGCGTTATCTTGTCACAGTTTGGAATAAAAAAGACTCCGTCAAACCAGTGAGCATTAATGACTGTTTCCGCTGAATCAGCAATAATTTCCCGGCTCGGAAGCGAATAACGCATCCCGATGTGCCCCATGGCAATCCCATCATCGACGCCGATGGTATTAAACTCAAACGGGACACCGCCTGCTTCACGGATGGCTTGCTTAACTTGTTCGCCCACTTTATTGAGGTGCATATGTCCCGGAATGATATCTACATACGAGTTACAGACCCCGATAAATGGCTTGTTCATGTCTTCCTCTTTGACACCGGCAGCATGCAGCAAGCTGCGATGCGGTGCCCGGTCAATTCCTTTTTTTATCATGTTACTGCGCATAGACCACAACTCCTGTTACGTATGATTAACCCGCTTGTACGGTAGTGGAAGCCGGATAGACTTTGACTCCCTCTTCGACAACTCTTTGCCTGAACGCTTGCAGCAAAATGTTCGTGTGTTTTCCAGGAACACCTTCACCGATTACCCTGCCGTCCACTTTGATAACAGCAATGACTTCAGCAGCCGTCCCTGTAAGAAACACTTCATCAGCCACGTACACATCGTGTCTTGTAAATGGCTCTTCGCTAACGTTGTATCCAAGTTCTGCAGCGATCTCAACGATAGCGTTCCTCGTAATTCCTTCAAGCGCCCCCAGGTAACCCGGCGGTGTTTTGATGCTATTTCCTTTAACAATAAATACGTTATCTGCAGAACCTTCGGCGACATAACCTTGGTCGTTCAGCATAAGCGCTTCGCTGACACCCGCCAGATTGGCTTCAATTTTGACGAGTATGTTGTTTAAGTAATTCAATGATTTTACTTTTGGACTCAAAACATCTGCGCGGTTCCTGCGGCTCGCAACTGTCACAATTTCGATTCCAGTCTCATAAAGTTTTTTAGGGAAGAGAGCCAGCTGTTCTGCAATGATGATAACCCCCGGTTTTTCACAGGTAAATGGATCCAGGCCAAGATTCCCTCTTCCACGGGATATGACTAAACGGATGTAGGCATCACGATATTGGTTTTTTTGGAGCGTCTCGACGATAATTTTTGTCAGCTCCTCTTTTGTGTGCGGAATGGTTAACATGATGGATTGAGCTGATTCAAACAGACGCTGTAGATGTTCATCAAGCCGATAAACATTTCCATTGTAGACTCGAATGCCTTCAAACACCCCATCTCCGTACAAAAATCCGTGATCATAAACAGAGATTTTGGCATCTTCTTTCAAGACAAATTCACCGTCTACATAAACCCATTGTTCTAACATCGTGATCCTCCTTTTCTCCTTCGTAAATTGTTCGAATATTTAAATAGAATCTGATAATTGTTGATTATGTTACGCCCCTTTTTGTTCTAGGTCAACCACCTTTTTTGAAAAAAATTAATTTTCAGTTTATTCAGTTTTTTTGTATCCGCTTACATCCTTTGTGCCAAAGAGAAAAGAAAACGAAACGTGTCCATTGTAAACATTTTTGAAGCGCTTACAAAAATAGTCCAAGCACTCTTTAGTTAAGCAAAAGAAGACAAAAAAAAGACACCTTTTTCAGTACATTTAATCGATGTACTGAAAAAGGTGTCTATAGTATGTATGTTAGATGGCGTCCCAGGAGAGATTCGAACTCCCGACCGTACGCTTAGAAGGCGTATGCTCTATCCGGCTGAGCTACTGGGACATATGTATTTTAGAGCCCTTTCCGCTTAGCAATGCAACTTCATGCGATTGCAGAGCGCTGCGGGCACACAGTTTTGTTTTCCTCGGGGAAAACGTTATGATCAATCAATTCTCTTTGACTTTTCCAGTATAAAAAAGTCTTGCCTGTTTGTTTCCATTGCGACGTGAGAAATAGCAAATGGAGCGGGTGATGAGAATCGAACTCACGACCAGAGCTTGGAAGGCTCTTGTTTTACCACTAAACTACACCCGCAAGTAGGTAACTTAGGTCACTAACATCAGCGACATAAGTAAATATACTATATCCCATTCAGTATGTCAACAGATTTGGGGAGAAAAATCTCCCCATTGTTAAGAAAGCTGAAATTCACTTCTAAGGTCTTCTACTTCTTTTCCTTCAAGGTCCAAAAAGTATACATTCACCGTACTGCCTTCAACCTCACAGATCGCGTAGGTTTTTTCAAAACGTTCTCTTGGCATTCTGATGCTGCCTGGATTGATATAGATATGGCCGTTCTTCTCAAAGCTGTGCGCTGTGTGAGAGTGTCCGTAACAAATAACCTTAGCTCCCGTTTCTTCTCCTCGGTAGGTTAGTGATACGAGTGACATTTTCACATTATACAGGTGGCCGTGCGTGACATAAAAGCAAGTGTCCCCAATCAGCTCTATGGCTTCTGTAGGAAGGTCAGGCGCAGCATAATCCATATTGCCCTGCACCGTGATAAAATCCTTTAATTCGCGGGAATCAGCAGTAAGCTCGGAATCTCCGCAATGAATCATTGCTTCTACTTCACCTCGGTGACGGTCTTTGATCATTTCTAGTTCCTTTTTATATCCGTGGCTGTCACTGACGATTAAAACTTTCACAGTTGGCTAACCTCCTAAAACAGCAGATGCATCTGATCCTTAAGCTTCGCCATTGCATTTGCACGATGGCTGATTTTGTTTTTCTCTTCTTTTGTGAGCTCTGCCATAGTGGACGAAGTATGCCCGACGACAAAGATTGGATCATAGCCGAAGCCATTGCTTCCTGTTTTTTTATAGCCGATCTCACCTTCACAATGCCCTTCAACGATCAGTGTTTCCCTACCTGGACTTGCAACGGCGAGTGCGCACACAAATCTCGCACTGCGCTCTTCAGGCGGTACGCTTCGCATCTCGTCAAGCACTTTGTCCATATTTTTATTATCGTCTTTTTCTATTCCCGCATATCGGGCCGAGAAAACACCAGGCCTGCCGTCTAAAGCGTCTATAACAAGTCCTGAATCATCCGCGATAACAGGAATATTGTAAAGTTCTGAGATTTCTTCTGCTTTTAATGCTGCATTTTCAGCAAATGTGGTTCCTGTTTCTTCAACATCCGGAGTGTTCTCCACATCCAGCAGAGAGGTCACTTCCAATCCCATCTCTGAGAACATAAATGTAAATTCTTTTACTTTACCTTCGTTCTTCGTCGCAATCAGTACTTTTTTCATCATCAATACCTGCCTTACTTAATTAGTTTCGCCAGATCACCGAGCACTTCCTTCTGAATGCCGATCAATTCAGTGACACCTTTATTCCCTAATTCGAGCAGTGTCTGCAGCTGCTGATAAGAAAAAGTCGCTTCCTCTCCTGTTCCTTGAAGCTCGACAAAGTCTCCGCTGCCGGTCATGACAATATTCATGTCTACTGAAGCAGTCGAATCTTCGGCATAATTCAAATCCAGCAGGGCTCCTTCTTTTTCGTCAATACCTGCAGAAGTAGCAGCAAGAAAATCACTTACCGGCATTTGCTTGATCGCTTTGGTCTCCAAAAGCTTACCAAACGCTAATACCATCGCAACAAACGCTCCTGTAACGGAAGCCGTCCGCGTCCCTCCGTCAGCTTGAATGACATCACAATCCACCCAGATTGTCCGTTCTCCGATTTTGGAAAGGTCAACAACGGAACGGAGCGCTCTTCCGATCAGACGCTGGATCTCCATTGTGCGGCCCGTTACTTTCCCCTTGCTAGACTCACGGATCGTACGCTGTTCTGTCGCTCGCGGAAGCATCGAATATTCAGCTGTTATCCAGCCTTTGCCCTGCCCTCTCATAAACGGAGGAACTCTCTCTTCGATGCTTGCAGTACAAATCACTTTTGTGTCACCTACTGCTATGAGGACAGCTCCTTCCGGATGTTTTATGTAATCTTTATCCATCTTTACGGGCCTTAGTTCGTTGTTCGCCCTTCCGTCATTCCTCATCATAAACCTCCTGCGTTATCTTGCTCACTTTCATTGCCTGATCTTATTTTTCGTTTTATGCCATACAAAAAAAGAGAAGGCTTAAGCCGTCTCTTTTATCCTACCACAAGTTATTCATAGATTAAAATTCGCCGGTGTTTACTATTGCAGGTCTTGAAACTGGAGCTGTGATTGACTTTCCGTCTTCGGACTTCAGTTTTGTTTTCCCGTTAACATGAATGGCTACTTTTTTCACATCATTTAATTCTGTCAAGGATAATACGATCGATTTCAACACAGCATCGTCAATCGTATTTTCCGATTTATTATCCAAGATGGCTTTATTGAAATTCAGCGTGGCTACCCCGTTTTTAACAACTGGTGCATCGAGTAATTTCACATCATTTCTGAATCCGGTTAAAAGTCTGCTTTGTTCTCCAGGTCCTTGAATCAGTTCTTGGATAGCTGCAGTTATTTTATCGCTGTCATTTTTCGCTACCCTGCGTGTAACCGGAACATAATATTCTTGAGTACCATTTTCCGCAACAAAATACAGCGTAGCTGTATCACTGCCAGTCATGTCGACTACATCGCCATTTTCAATATTTATGCCGTCAGCACGGCTGACTCCGTCATTGATCGGTGTATGATTTACAGGCATAACGTCTTGGTTCTTGCCGTCTATTTGAATTTTCACATTTTTAATTGAATGAAATTGAGTAAGCGTGAAAGTGATCGACTGTAAAAGCCTTTGTTCATCCTGGCCTCGGTAATCCTTGAATTCTTTGGAAAAATTCGCGGTTGCCGTACCGTCTTTACCGACGACAACGTCCAGTACTTGCGTATCAGGCGGCAGCACAGCCTGGAATCCGTTTGGCAGGATATTGGATACCGGCCCGTCTTTTACTAAGTACTCTAATACTTGTTTTGCAGCAGTGCCCGATTTTGGCAGGTTCATCATTTGAGGCACGACCAGCCCATTGCTGTCCAATAAAAACAGCTGGCGTTTCACGGAGTTTTTAGTGGCTTTGGCAGTTGTTTCTTTATCAAGAGACTTGCCTTCCTTCACGTAGTTCACTTTCGGGGGATCTAGCTCATTTCCTGCTTTTTCTCCCCCCAGTCCACACCCCGCCATCAGCATTGACACTGATAGGAGAAGCAGCGGCGCTCCTGCCCTCATTTTTTTATACATACTTTTCCCTCCCCAAGTGGTTGTACTACTATGTATACGGGCTGTCCCGCCTTTTAGACCACTCTCGGAAAAAATAAAAGGGGCTGTCCAAGAANNTCGACTTTCTGGACAGCCCCCCCCCCCAAAAACTAAAAGGACAAAACCACTCAGCGGTTTTGTCCTAATTTAATAAAATGCACATGCTCTACTTTTTCTTCCATCCAATGATTCGCAATCTCTAGGAAATGTCCGTTATCTGAAGTAGAAAAGAATTCATGGCCTGGAACCCGGTCGCCAGTATACAAAAGACCGCTGTGATCCAGAATGGCTGAAACCTCTCTTGCTGTTTCAGCACCTGAGCAGATCAGCTTGATCTTTTCTCCCATTACTTTTTGAATGACAGGCCGTAATAACGGATAATGTGTACATCCGAGAATAAGAGTATCGATCGGGGTTTCTTTTAACGGCTGAAGAACTTCAAGAACCGTTCTGTACGTATCCTCTCCGGACAGTTCGCCGTTCTCAACGAGTGGGACAAACGGCGGACAGGCAAGACTGTGCACAGTAATATCGCCCTTGATCTCCTTTAACGCAGTCTCGTAAGCACCGCTTTTTACTGTTCCGACGGTCCCGATGATTCCGACCTGCTGATTCCTCGTTACTTTCAGGGCTGTTCTCGCTCCAGGGTGTATGACACCTATAACCGGTATACTGAGCCTTTTTTTCACTTCATCCAAAATGGCTGCTGTCGCTGTGTTGCATGCAATGACAAGCATCTTTATCTCCTTGCTGAGAAGGAACTCAATCATCTCCAATGTGTATTGTCTTACTTCCTCCATTGGTCTGGGTCCATACGGACAGCGTGCAGTATCACCCAAATAATATATTTCTTCCTTAGGCAGCTGCCGGATGATCTCCCTCGCTACCGTTAAACCGCCTACACCTGAGTCGATCACGCCTATTGGTTTATCCATTTGTTCGCCTCTTCCTTCTTTCGGTGTATATTCATGTTGTATGCTGAAATTCACACCGCTCTAACCAAAAAAATCCTACCAAAGAATAAAATAAAAACGATGTTCTTGTCAACTCCAGCCAAAGAAGAAAAGCCGATTCCCTTTCGCTGCACTAAGGCAGTGAAAGGGAAATCAGCTTTACTTTGTTTTAGAAATTTTCGTTAACAAACTTCACAACATCTTCAGCAGTATCCATGTTTAAAATGGTGTCTACATGTTTTTCTGCTTGCGCTTTGGAAAGTTTGGAAAGCTGGCTTCTCGCAGGAAGGACTGATGTTGCACTCATGGAGAATTCATCAAGTCCAAGGCCCAGAAGAATAGGAATCGCAATCGGATCGCCGGCCATCTCACCGCACATTCCAACCCATTTTCCTTCTTTATGGGCAGCAGTAATCACCATTTGGATCAACCGAAGGATTGCCGGATTGTATGGCTGGTAAAGGTAAGAAACCCTTTCGTTCATCCTGTCTGCTGCCATCGTGTACTGGATAAGGTCGTTCGTACCAATGGAAAAGAAATCGACTTCTTTTGCAAAACGGTCAGAAAGGACAGCGGTGGAAGGAATCTCTACCATGATTCCGATTTCGATGTTCTCTGAAACGGATACTCCTTCTTTTACAAGTTTTTCTTTTTCTTCAAGAAGAACTTGCTTAGCCGATCGGAATTCAACCAATGTTGCAATCATCGGAAACATGATTTTCAAGTTTCCGTAAGCACTCGCACGAAGCAAAGCTCTCAGCTGTGTTCTGAAGATCTCTTGTTGTTCCAGGCAAAGGCGAATCGCTCTAAAGCCAAGGAACGGATTCATTTCCTTTGGAAGATCAAGGTATGGAAGCTCTTTGTCTCCACCGATGTCAAGCGTACGGATAACGACAGGTTTTCCTTCCATTTTTTCAAGGACTTCTTTATATGCCTTAAACTGCTCTTCTTCCGTCGGTAACTGGTCGCGACCCATGTACAAGAATTCGGTACGGTAAAGACCGACGCCTTCTGCACCGTTTTCAAGAACACCTTTAACATCCTGTGGTGTACCGATATTAGCAGCAAGTTCAGCATGGTGTCCGTCAGCCGTTGTCGTTTGTTCGTTTACGAGTTTCGCCCATTCAGCTTTTTGCGCTTTGTATTCCTCTTGCTTCTTCTTATAGAGTTCAAGCTCTTCATTGGATGGATCAACGATGACTTCACCATCAAGTCCATCAATAATAAGCAGGGTTCCGCTGGAGATTTTTTCTGTTACTGTTTTCGTCCCAACAACTGCCGGGATTTCCATGGAACGGGACATGATGGCTGAATGAGAGGTTCTTCCGCCAATATCCGTCGCAAATCCAAGAACAAACCTACGGTTAAGCTGTGCTGTATCGGATGGCGTCAAGTCTTCGGCAATGATCACTACTTCCTCTGAGATGCTTGCCGGAGAAGAGAATTGAACGCCCAGCAAATGAGCGAGGACGCGCTTGGATACATCACGGATATCCGCCGCACGTTCTTTCATATACTCATTATCCATCTGCTCAAACATGCTGATAAACATTCCTGAAATCTCATCCATCGCACTCTCAGCGTTGACATTTTCATTCTGAATTTTGGTTTTAACTGCATCAATTAGCTCTGGGTCCTCAAGGACAAGAAGATGGGCAGCAAAAATCGCTGCCTTATCTTCTCCTAATTCCTTTAATGCATTTTCTTTAATAACCTGAAGTTCGCCTTTCGCTTTTTCTACTGCAGCCGAAAACCGTTCAACCTCAAGACCGGTATTTTCAACCGGCTTTTTTTCAATGATTAATTCAGGGTTTTCAAGAATAAATGCTTTGGCAATCGCAATGCCAGCTGATGCAGCAATACCTGAAATCTTTTCAGACATTACTCACCAAGTCCTTCCTTTTTCATTACATCTTCAATAGCAGCCAATGCTTCATCAGCATCAGAACCTTCAGCTTTGATTGTGATTTCAGAACCGCTTTGGATACCAAGGCTCATTACACCCATGATGGATTTAAGGTTTACGTTTTTCCCGTTATAACCAAGTGTAATGTCAGAGCTGAATTGCCCTGCTTGGTTTACTAATACAGTTGCCGGACGTGCGTGAATTCCCGAGTCACTTGTTACTTTAAAAGTTTTTTCTGCCATGATTGAAAACTCCTTCGTTATTTTTATTTGATAGTAATAATATCTTCTTCACCTTTAGACACGGTTCCTGTTTTTTCAAGGTGAATGCTTTCTCCTTCAGCAAGGTTCGTAAACACGATCGGTGTAATTACTGACGGAGTGTTTTCCTTAACAAATTCAAGATTAACTTTCATTAATTCTTGTCCTTGTTCTATGATGTCACCCTCATTTACAAACGATTCGAAGCCTTCACCTTTAAGTTTGACCGTATCGATTCCAAAATGGATCAAAATTTCACGGCCGCCGTCAGATTCAATTCCAATCGCATGCTTCGTTGGGAATACATTGATGATTTTTCCGTTTACCGGTGATACTACCGTTCCATTTGAAGGTTCGACTGCAAAGCCGTCACCCATCATTTTACCTGAAAAGACTTGGTCAGGCACTTCTGTGATAGGGATGATTTTCCCTTCAAGCGGAGAAACGAAACGCTCAGCTACCGCAGGAGCTGGAACTTCCATTTCTGTTTTTTGGGTTAATGGCTCTTTTTTAGCCGCTACCACTTTACCGTCCATAATGTCTTTGATCTCGCTCTTGATGGTATCAGAACGTGTCCCAAAGATGGCTTGGATGTTGTTCCCCATTTCAAGAACTCCAGATGCACCTAATTTTTTGAGGCGATCTTTATCGACATTTTTCGCATCATTTACAGCAACACGCAAACGTGTAATACATGCATCAAGATCTTTAATGTTCTCTTTTCCGCCTAGTCCTTCAAGGATATTAGCAGCTAAAGACCCTTCGTTGCTCACGCTGACGTTTGTTTCAACCTCATCGTCCACCACTTCGCGTCCTGGAGTCTTAAGATCCCATTTACGGATGACGAATCGGAATCCAAAGTAATAAATGACTGCAAAGACTAAACCAACTGGAATAACCAGCCACCAAGCAGTACGGTTAGGCAGAACTCCGAATAGAAGATAGTCAATGACTCCACCAGAGAATGTCATACCGATTTTAACATTTAACAGCTGCATTGTCATAAATGACAACCCGGCGAAGATTGCATGAATTCCGAATAGAACTGGAGCAACAAACAAGAATGTAAACTCGATTGGTTCTGTAATTCCTGTTAGGAAAGAAGTTAATGCTGCAGAACCCATGATACCGGCTACAACTTTTTTGTGCTCAGGACGAGCTTCGTGATACATCGCAAGTGCTGCCGCAGGCAGACCAAACATCATGAATGGGAATTTACCTGTCATGAAAGTACCTGCTGTTAATGGTGCACCATCTTTAATCTGTGCAAAGAAGATCTTTTGGTCACCTCGGACGATGTCTCCGGCTTTGTCTGTGTACTGTCCAAACTCAAACCAGAATGGAGAGTAGAAGATGTGGTGAAGTCCAAAAGGAATTAACGAACGTTCGATTACTCCAAAAACGAAAGCAGCCAATGTTCGGTTTGAGTCTAGCATAAAGTGTGAGAAAGAGTTTAATCCGTTTTGAGCATATGGCCATACACCAATCATGATGATACCAAGAACCAATGATGAAACCGCTGTAATAATTGGGACAAATCGTTTACCTGCAAAGAATCCTAAGTATGAAGGTAGTTCAATCTTATAGAACCGTTTATAAAGATAGGAGGCAAGAATACCAACGATGATACCGCCAAAAACTCCTGTTTGCAGGGTGGGTATACCCAGCACATTTGCAAACTCCGGGTTGTCTTTGATCATATCAGGCGTAATGCCTTTTAACGTACCCATCGTTACATTCATAATTAGATATCCAATAATGGCAGCAAGTCCTGCTACACCTTCTCCGCCAGCTAGTCCGACGGCAACACCGACTGCAAAAAGCAAGGACAGGTTAGAAAACACAATATTCCCCGAGTTTTCCATAACGCTTGCTACAAGCTGGAACCAGCCTGCTTTTAAAGCAGGTAACTTATCGAGCAATGCAGGGTTTTTGAACGCGTTACCAAATGCGAGCAGCAAACCAGCTGCAGGCAGGATGGCTACAGGAAGCATCAATGCTTTACCTACCCTCTGCAGTACTCCAAAAATACTTTTCCACACGGGACTTTCCTCCTTAAATTTATTTTTTCTTTGTGCTGGAAGCTGAATAAACCAAAAAAAGGCATAAGTGACAAAAAAGCGCATACAAAAGCTAATCAGATATAGAATATCCGAATTAAGCCCTTACTACACTTTTTTCTTCACTCATGCCTGATCGAATCAGTAACACGTAAAGCAAAAGCACGATGTATAAAATTAAGTAAGCCTTTGCAAATGCATCGTCAGATACACTGCTTCCGCCTCTGGTATCGGTTTATTTAAAGTATTTTGCATTACCTTAATTAACTTCCAAGCAAGATTGTAGCACAAAGGATATTCCTCTTTCAACACCTTTGCTAATTTTTCTTGCTTATCCACTTGCTCACCCATCTCCATACGTTCGATCGTATGGCGCAGATGCCTGACAAGCCTGAGATAGTTGATGCTCTTATGGTCCAGTTTAATGGAGAGAGATTCCTCAATAATCGCAGCCAGACTGTTAATCATCCTGGAGTGTTCGTTAATATCGCTTAAACTTTTATTGGTAACCGCACTATGTATATGCAGTGCAACAAAGCCGATCTCGCCTTCGGGCAGGTGAATGCCGAGTGACTGGTTGATCTGTTCGATCACCTCTTCAGCTACCGTGTATTCCTTTGGGTAAAGGGTTTGGGTCTCAGAAAGAAAAGGATTTCGAATATCCATTCCCTGCTCCAGTCGCTTAACAGCAAATGCAACATGATCGGTCAGCGCGACATGAATATGTTCATTTAGCGTAGTTTGCATTCGTTCCTCTATATGGGTTATCACATCATTCAGCAGTTCGATAAAGGACTCATCAAGAGAATGCACAAGAGTTTTGTACTGCTCCTGCTCTTTTTCATTGGTTAAAATATAAAGTTTATCAATGGCATCATCCGTTATGACATCGCCCATTTTCTTGCCGAAGCCAATTCCCTTTCCGATGATAATCAGTTCCTGGCTGGAGGCATTTGATGCAACAACCGCATTATTATTGAGTGTTTTTTGTATATGAAAGGGACCATTCATCCTTTTTCAATCCTTTCAAGCAGAAGCCCAAATTTCGCAATGCCTACATCATAGCCCAAAAAAGGATGTTTATCAATTAAGAAAACTACTTATGAAGTCAAGACTTAAAGAGTGAAGCTCAAAAGACGGTATGGAATTTGAATGCACCTTTGAATATAAAAAAGAAAACGGCTTTCATGGAAAGCCGTTTCCCGACTAAATTTCTAGTTCTCCAAGCCTCAGTAATTCTACGACGGCTTGAGATCGCCCTTTTACCCCAAGCTTTTGCATCGTGTTGGAAATATGGTTACGAACGGTCTTCTCGCTGATAAAAAGCTGTTCTGCGATTTCTTTTGTCGTCTTGTCTTGGACCAATAGTTCAAAAACTTCTCTTTCTCGTTTTGTAAGTAGAGGCTTCGGTCGGTAGTGTTTCTCTTTCAATGATTTCACCCCTCCTTGCTAGGGTTTAAAGAACTGCCAATGCACAATTTGCAAATTGGAAGTATTTAGTCAACATATACTATGTTAAGAAGTTTTTAGGAGTGACTTGGTTCAAAGAAAAAGTAATGGTTTTTTGTCCCCTTCTTTCAAAAAATGAAGCCCATTTTTATTCAATAGCTGGATGGATGCCCCAAAACCTGTCCGCTTTTGCCTGAGAAATAAAAAAAGGGGCTGTCCAAGAAGTCTGTAAGCTGTTGATTTCCGTTCCAGGCTGCTCGCTTTCCGCGGGGCGTGCGGTGAGCCTCTTGGTGCAAGCACCGGCGGNNGGTCAATTTTCGACTTTCTGGGCAGCCCCTGATTTTTATTAAACTCTGTCGCTTCCGAAAAAGTTCTTGAATGCTTGGAATGTTGTATCCCTGTTTAGAGCAGCAATCGATGTTGTCAAAGGAATTCCTTTCGGGCATGATTGTACGCAGTTTTGCGAGTTACCGCAAGACGCTAGCCCGCCGTCAGTCATCAATGCATTTAAACGCTCTTCTTTATTCATTGCTCCAGTTGGATGCGCATTGAAGAGACGAACCTGAGATAAAGGCGCTGGGCCAATAAAATCAGATTTGCTGTTAACGTTCGGACATGCTTCAAGACAAACACCGCATGTCATACATTTAGAAAGTTCATATGCCCATTGACGCTTGGTTTCAGGCATACGAGGTCCTGGGCCTAAATCATAAGTACCGTCAATCGGAATCCACGCTTTAACTCTTTTCAAAGCATCAAACATGCGGCTTCTGTCAACAGCCAAGTCACGGACTACCGGGAAAGTTTTCATTGGTTCCAAGCGGATCGGCTGCTCAAGCTTATCAACAAGAGCTGTACATGATTGACGCGGTTTCCCGTTAATAACCATAGAACAGGCTCCGCATACTTCCTCAAGGCAGTTCATTTCCCATGTAATCGGAGTCGTTGCTTCCCCTTTTGCGTTCACAGGATTACGGCGGATCTCCATCAATGCGGAAATGACGTTCATGTTCGGACGGTATGAAAGCTCGAATTCTTCTTGGTATGGGGCGGATTCAGGACTGTCTTGTCTTGTGATGATAAACTTAATTGTTTTTGCGCTCATCCTTATTTCGCCTCAGCTTTCTTTTTAGAATAATCACGTTTACGCGGCTTGATATATTGGATGTCGACTTCTTCATAAGAGAAATCAGGACCATTCGTCGCAGCATTAAATGTTGCTTTCGTTGTTTTTAGCCACTCATCATCATTACGGTCCGGGAAGTCTGGTTTGTAGTGCGCTCCACGGCTTTCGTCACGGTTTAGAGCACCAAGTGTGATAACGCGTCCCAGCTGAAGCATGTGCCATAGCTGGCGGGTAAAGGAAGCCCCTTGGTTACTCCATTTAGACGTATCGTTAATGTTGATCTTCTTGTAACGCTCCATAAGCTCAAGGATCTTATCATCCGTTTGTTTTAACTTGTTGTTATAACGGACAACCGTTACATTATCCGTCATCCACTCACCGAGCTCTTTATGAAGGACGTAAGCATTTTCGTTTCCGTCCATGCTCATGATATTGTCGTATTTTTCTTGTTCTTTGCGAACTTGATGTTCAAATACAGTGGATGCAACATCATCAGAAGACTTCTCAAGTCCGCTGACATATGCCGCTGCTGCAGGGCCAGCTTGCATTCCGCCGAAGATTGCAGATAGAAGGGAATTCGCACCCAAACGGTTTGCACCATGATATTGGTACTCACATTCACCCGCAGCAAAAAGACCAGGAATGTTGGTCATCTGATTAAAGTCAACCCACATGCCGCCCATTGAATAGTGGACTGCAGGGAAGATTTTCATCGGAACTTTTCGAGGGTCATCACCCATGAACTTTTCATAGATTTCTATAATTCCGCCAAGCTTGATATCAAGCTCTTTCGGATCTTTATGTGAAAGGTCAAGATAAACCATGTTTTCGCCGTTGATTCCAAGTTTTTCGTCAACACACACATGGAAAATCTCACGTGTTGCGATATCACGAGGCACAAGGT
This sequence comes from Fictibacillus sp. B-59209, assembly GCF_036216745.1. Lineage (NCBI taxonomy): Bacteria > Bacillati > Bacillota > Bacilli > Caryophanales > Fictibacillaceae > Fictibacillus > Fictibacillus sp. B-59209. The sequence continues at coordinate 86,361 of NZ_JARMMC010000016.1, forward strand.
TACCGTAAGCCGGATATTTTTCTTCAAGGAAGTACCAAGGTTTACCGTCTTTATACGTCCATACACGGCCGCCTTCTCCACGTGCTGATTCACTCATTAAACGAAGTTTGTCATCTCCAGGAATCGCTGTCGGATGAATTTGAATAAACTCGCCGTTTGCGTAATCAACACCTTGCTGATAAAGAGATGCTGCTGCTGCCCCGGTATTGATGACAGAGTTCGTAGATTTACCGAAAATGATTCCAGGTCCTCCAGTAGCCATAATAACAGCATCCGCTGCAAAGCTGTGGATTTCCATAGATTTTAAGTTTTGGGCTGTGATTCCTCGGCAAACGCCTTCATCATCCACAATAGCAGATAGGAATTCCCAGTTTTCATACTTTGTAACAAGACCTGCAACTTCATGGCGTCTTACTTGCTCATCCAGCGCATACAAAAGCTGCTGTCCTGTAGTTGCACCGGCAAATGCGGTACGGTGATGCTGTGTGCCCCCGAAACGGCGGAAGTCCAGCAATCCTTCTGGAGTACGGTTGAACATAACTCCCATACGGTCCATAAGGTGGATGATTCCTGGAGCCGCTTCACACATCGCTTTAACCGGACTCTGGTTCGCAAGGAAGTCTCCTCCATAAATAGAATCGTCAAAATGCACATAAGGAGAGTCGCCTTCTCCTTTTGTATTTACAGCACCGTTAATTCCGCCCTGCGCACAAACAGAGTGAGAGCGCTTAACAGGAACTAGTGAAAACAAGTCAACGTTCATGCCGGCTTCTGCTGCTTTAATGGTAGCCATTAGCCCTGCAAGACCTCCACCGACGATAATAATATTTCCTTTACTCAAGATGGTTCACCCCTTCTTAAATGAATGCAAAAATAGTTCGAACGCTAACGAATGCAAGTGCTAGGAAAACTGCCATCGTTACGTAAGTTGAAACTCTCTGTGATCGAGGCGAAACCGTAAGACCCCAGCTGACAAAAAATGACCATAATCCGTTCGCAAAATGAAAGACTGCGGATAATACCCCAACCAAATAAAAGGCCACCATAAATGGTGAGCTTAAGATGTCTGACATCATCGAAAAGTTAACTTCTGCTCCAAATGCTGCTGCAATACGAGTTTCCCAAACATGCCAGGAAACAAAAATTAGCGTAATTACGCCAGTTACACGCTGTAAGAGGAACATCCAGTTACGGAAATATCCATAACGGCTTGCGTTGTTTTTAGCCGTGAAGGTAATATAAAGTCCGTAAATCGCATGGAAATAAAGAGGAATAAAAATTATAACCGCTTCCAGAACATAACGGAAAGGTAAATGTCCCATAAAATTCGCTGCATTATTAAATGATTCTGCCCCTCTTGTTGCAAAGTTGTTCACAACAAGATGCTGGAGCAGGAATAAGCCAACCGGGATTACGCCCAGTAAAGAATGTAGTCTTCTCGTGTTAAAATTGCGACTTCCTGCCATACAATTTGCCCCTTTCTAAGTTCCCTCTGTCTTTTTCTGAAACCATTGGTTTCTATCCATTCCGTTTAAGCGTTTCCTCTCCGCTTGCAGTAAATAAGATGAACATTAAAGCGTTAACTAATAACATGTTTCATTTTACTCCCATCGTTTGACACCGTCAAGAAACCGGTAACATAAAAAGTTCAAAAATCTGTTGATTTCCCTAACTTTTTTCAAGGCAGACCCTCACTTAAATTTCGACAAATGTGTGACTTTTTATAGAGAAATTATTTTATTCAAGCTATAATGGAACAAGTAGAAAGCGGGGAGATCTAAATGGAACAACATGAGGACATCCAACACAACGAAGAAGAAACAACCGAGAAGGACAGTAAGCCTGCTGCAGGAGTTTCTGTATTCGCATATGAGCTGCTGAAAAACATTCTGATCCCGGATCTGCTGGGAAAAGAAGAACGGAACATCCTATATTGGGCAGGAAGAAACCTGGCAAGGAAATTCCCATTGGGTTCCACTGAAGAAATTGTTCATTTTTTCTCGGAAGCCGGCTGGGGCAATCTGATCATCGCTGAAATGAATAAGAACGAGATGGTACTCGAACTGTCTTCCTCTCTTATCAACAAACGATTCGATTTGCAGGATAATCCTACATTCGGTCTCGAGGCTGGATTTATCGCAGAACAAATCCAAAATCAAAGAAAATGTGTTACAGAAACCTATGAAACTTTGAAACGAAAGAACAAAATCCAATTTACCGTCCAATGGGACCGTAAAGACGAAACCGCAGGCTCACAAGGAGCCTGAAAATAGAAAGAGAATACTCTTTTCTCTCAAAAAACCGGCATATGCCGGTTTTTTTTGCGTTGACAATACAAAACAGCTGGCATAATGTTAACCTATACATAAAATTAGTTAACATTAAGGAGGCATCACCTATGAATTGGATGGAACTTGGAAAAGAAGTGATCGAAGGTAAAGAACTGAACGAGACAGAAGCCTTATCCATATTGGAATCAGACGATGACGAGCTGCTTAGCCTGCTGCAAGGTGCGTTTATGATCAGGAAGCATTATTTCGGAAAAAAGGTGAAACTGAATAAGATCATTAATACAAAGTCAGGCCTGTGCCCTGAGGATTGCGGATATTGTTCACAGTCTTCAGTTTCCACAGCGCCGATCGAAAAATATGCGATGATGGATAAAGACACGATTGTTGAAGGTGCGGAAAGGGCATATAAACAAAACGTGAGAACCTATTGTATCGTCGCAAGCGGAAGAGGACCTCTGAACCGGGACTTGAACACCGTCATTGAAGCTGTAAAAGAGATTAAATCCAATTATAATATGAAAATATGCGCATGCCTCGGCATTTTAAATGATAAGCAGGCACAGTCCCTTAAAGAGGCGGGCGTCGAAAGATATAACCATAATATCAACACATCCTCAGACCACCACAGCCAAATAACAAACTCTCATACATACGAAGACAGAGTGGCTACTCTGGAAAAAGTAAAAACAGCAGGAATCTCCCCATGTTCAGGCGTTATCGTAGGAATGGGCGAAAGCCGGCACGACATCATTAAGATGGCAGAAGCGCTAAGAGAGATCAATGCAGATTCTATCCCTGTTAATTTTTTGCATGCTATACCAGGTACTCCTCTCGAGCATCTTGACGAGCTGAACCCCCGTTATTGTTTAAAAGTGCTCGCCTTGTTCCGTTATATTAATCCAACGAAAGAGATTCGGATCTCAGGCGGCAGAGAGGTAAATCTCCGCAGCCTTCAGCCGCTGGGCCTTTATGCTGCAAATTCTATTTTCGTGGGCGACTATCTGACCACCGACGGACAGGAAACAAATGCTGACAACCAAATCCTTGAGGACCTTGGATTTGAGATCGACTTCTTAAACGAACCTGTACAGGTTTAATCCTGCAGCGAATTTTTTCCATTTATAAAAAAATCCGGGCAGCTTCGCCCGGATTTTTCTTATTATAACTGCTGAACCGGCTGCCTTGCGTCCAGTTCAAAGACGTCGTGCAGCGTTTCAATCGCTTTAATCATATCCTGCTGATCAACGACCGTAGAAACTTTAATCTCTGATGTGCTGACCATTTTAATCATAATATCCTGCTCAGAAAGAGCCTTAAACATCTGTGCAGCTACTCCTGGATTAGAAATCATTCCTGAACCAACAATAGATACTTTAGCCAATCCATCTTCATGCTGGATGGAACCAAACTGAAGCAAACTCTTATATCTTTCTAGAAGCTCAATTGTTTCATCTAAGATCGCTGTTTCAATGGAGAACGATATGTTTGTTCTTTCCTGCTTGTTTACACTCTGAATAATAATATCTACATTAACACCATTCTCTGCCAACAAGGAAAAAACAGAAGACAGTGTGTTTAAGCCATTCGGCAGGTCTTCAATCGTAATTTTTGTTACGTTTCCTTCAAAAGCCAATCCTCTCACTACTAAATTATTCTCCATTGTTGCTTCCTCCTCCACTAGTGTTCCGTTTTCTTTCTCTGTGCTCGAACGAACTTCAAGTCTTACTCCGAAATTCTTTGCGAATTCTACAGCTCTCGGATGCAGCACACCCGCTCCGAGATTCGCCATTTCAAGCATTTCATCATAGGAGATGGAAGGCAGCTTTCTGGCATGTTTCACCACCCGCGGGTCTGTTGTAAATACACCAGTAACGTCTGTGTAGATTTCGCATTTATCGGCACGAAGAGCAGCTGCCAGAGCAACGGCCGTCGTATCTGATCCTCCCCGTCCCAGTGTTGCAATATTATCCGAAGAGGTTAATCCTTGAAAACCGGCAACTACTGCAATCTTCCCGTCTGCAAGCATTTGCTGGATTCTTTTTGTATCGATATTTAAGATGCGCGCGTTGCCGTGAACATCTTCTGTTTCAACTCCAGCCTGCCAGCCAGTCAGAGACTCGGCTTCGTACCCGGCATCCTGAAGGGCCATCGCAAGCAGTGAAATCGTGATCTGTTCTCCTGTCGTCAAAAGCATATCCATTTCACGTTTGGAAGGCCTTGCTGTTATTTCACCTGCCAGCCTCACAAGATCATCCGTTGTTTTTCCCATTGCTGAGACAACCGCTACTACTTGATTCCCCTCGTTTGCCGCTTGAATGATCCGACTTGCCGCGTTTCTGATTTTATCCGGTGTGCCGACACTTGTACCTCCGAATTTTTGAATGATTAAAGCCACAATGTCCATCCTTTCTCATCAATGAAATCGAATTTATTGCCTTCCTGCAAAAGGCACCCAGATATGGCCAGCCTGTCTCGGCTTCCACTACGCAACAAACTGAAATGCAAAAATAAATATAAAAAAGCAGCAATAAGGAAAAGACCTTATTGCTGCTTGGTATATGCAACAGTAAGCCAGCTTGTTTTCCCCTCTTGTGAGATAGTCCTCCACACACCCTCCGGGCAAGAATGTGTGACAGCTCTGCATTTATTCAATGCAGGTCCAGCCGTAAGAAACAGGAGTTTCTTAAAGCTTCGGCAAAAATCCCCTTTCAGCTACCATCATAAGAGCTCCTTCTCTTCAGATAGCTTACTATTGGTTTTTGCTCCTCTACCATCACTTCAAAACTGAAGTATGGCGCTCTATTAAAATTTGTTTTAAGTTTAGCAAAGGACTTCTGAAAAATCAATACCTTTATAAAGGTTCATTTTGAAGAGCCTGAATAATTTCTTCTGCAACACTTAATGGAATGCCTGCCGCATGAAAATCCTCAAGAGTGGCTTCTCTCATTTTCTTGATGGAACCGAATTTTTTCAGCAAAAGTTTTTTCCTTTTTTCACCGACTCCAGGAATGTTATCGAGACTTGATTGAAACATGCCTTTCGCACGCACTTGACGATGAAATGAGATAGCAAACCTGTGGACTTCATCCTGTATACGCTGCAGCAGATAAAATTCCTGGCTGTTTCTGAGCAGCGGTATAATTTCAGGTGGATTTCCCATCAAGAGCTGGGATGTACGGTGCTTATCATCCTTAGCAAGTCCTCCGACCGGGATATCAAGGTTCAGCTCGTTTTCAAGAACATCCTGCGCAGCAGCGATCTGTCCTTTCCCTCCATCAATAATAATCAAATCCGGCAGCTGCCCATTCTCTTTTAAGATGCGGGAGTAACGCCTGCGGACTACTTCCTTCATGGAGGCGTAGTCATCAGGGCCTGTCACCGTTTTAATTTTATATTTCCGGTATTCTTTTTTGTTCGGTTTACCGTCTTCAAATACAATCATCGCAGATACTGGATTTGTCCCATGAATGTTGGAATTATCAAATGCTTCAATCCGGTATGGAGCTGGAATGTTTAATTGCAGCCCCAGATTTTCAACCGCTTTTACCGTACGTTCCTCATCACGCTCGATCAGTGCAAATTTTTCGTGCAGAGCGAGCTGTGCATTCTTCGTTGCAAGTTCAACAAACTCTTTCTTTTGCCCGCGTTTCGGCTGTATCACTTTCACGCCGAGAAGATCCTTGACCAATTCGCCGTCCGCCTCAGGAGGCAGCAAAAGTTCCCGCGGGAGAATATGATTTTTTTGAAGATAAAATTGTCCAATAAACGATAAAAAGTCTTCGATGGCATCTCCATAGAAAGGAAAGAGGGAAACATCACGTTCAATAAGCTTTCCTTGGCGGATAAAGAAGACTTGGACGCACATCCAGCCTTTATCGTAATGAAAACCAAAAACGTCCTTATCCACCATGTCAGCGGTCATCATTTTCTGTTTCTGCATGACCGCATCAATATGCTGGATCTGATCCCTCAGTTCTTTCGCCCGTTCAAAATTAAGGTCTTCCGAAGCGGCCAGCATTTTCTCGGTCAATTCCTCCTTCACTTCAGGAAAGCCTCCGTTCAGAAACTTAACGATTTCATCGACCATCTTCTTGTTCTGTTCTTCGGTAATATCATAAACACATGGGCCGAGGCATTGGCCGATATGGTAATATAGGCAAACTTTGTTAGGCATATGATCACATTTGCGCAACGGATACAGCCGGTCCAGCAGTTTTTTCGTTTCTTGTGCGGCAAAGGCATTAACGAACGGACCAAAGTATTTGCCCTTGTCTTTTCTAATCTTTCTGGTGTACAAGAGCCGGGGCTGCTGTTCAGCAGTAATCTTTAAATACGGATACGTTTTATCATCTTTCAGCATGACATTAAATTTAGGGTCATGTTTTTTGATCAGGTTCATTTCAAGAAGGAGAGCTTCTAGCTCTGAGGAGGTGATGATGTATTCAAAATCGGAAATATTTGCGACTAAACGCTGTGTTTTCCCATCGTGTGAACCGGTAAAATAAGATCTTACACGGTTTTTTAATACTTTTGCTTTCCCCACATAGATGACTTTTCCGAATTGGTCTCTCATTAAGTAACATCCGGGCTGATCCGGAAGTACAGCCAGCTTCTCTCTAATGGTGTCCACGTTGTCTCTCCCCTCCTTTTTCTATGTAACATCATAGCATGATATCCTTATTTTTGGCAGTTAAAATACAAAATATGAAACGGTTGTTTTATTCCCGGCAAGCGCAGAAACCCTTACCAAGCAACACGCTGTGTGGGGGAACCTTGTATACGAAAATCCAGTCCCAAACTTTAATACAAAAAAAGGCCAGCCATTAGAGGCCAGCCTTAATTATGTTCGTTATTATTTGTGTTTGTTTAAAAGCTCGCCAAGCGCTTCTTTCGGCTGAAAACCTACGACTTGGTCAACAACTTCGCCGTCTTTGAAAACGATCAATGTAGGGATGCTCATTACTCCGTATTTTCCGGCTACTTCTTGGTTTTCATCTACGTCAAGTTTAACTACTTTTAAGTCTTCATTTTCACTTGCTAGTTCTTCTAGAACCGGCGCGATCATTTTACAAGGTCCGCACCAAGGTGCCCAAAAATCAGCAAGTACTAGACCTTCACTAGTTTCTTGACTGAACGTTTGATCAGTTGCATTTACGATTGCCATATTAAAATTGCCTCCTTAGTTTCATCGTGTAAAAAGAGTATATCATCAAACCTAATTTACATCTATTTGTTTGCTCAAGATTTATCGTTCCCAACTTGCACTTTAATCAAACCAAATAATTAACCGTGTGGCTGCTTCAAGTGCACATCACAATTAAAGAGGGAACATGCCCACTGCCGCTCCACATGATGTAATATACTCACTGACGTATTAACGAGTGAAACATCATACTCATCGCTTGCCAGCAGGCCTTTTAGCATGGTGCCGATGAAAGCGCCGTGGCTGACCACGATGATTTTTTTGCCCTGTTGATGCTGTGTCAGCTCTTCAAGAAATTCGTTTCCTCTTTTTAATACCTGTTCTTTTTTCTCTTTTCCATGTTCCAGGGTACTCCATTCAGCTCCCCACCGTTTTATACGGGCCTGCTCATCCGTACCTTCCAGCCTGCCAAAGTTAACCTCCTGGATTCGCTTGTCGGTATGAATCGGAAACCCGAGTACCTCTCCGATGATTGAGCCTGTTTCACGGGCACGTGCCAGCTGGCTAGTAAAGACCATATCCCAATGTTCTTTCCCGAACCTTTTGGCTAATGCCGCAGCCTGTGCACGCCCTTCTACATTTAATGGAATATCCATGATGCCCTGAATTCTTCTCTCAGCGTTCCAATCGGTTACGCCATGCCTTACAAAAGCAATTGTTGTCACCAGCGTCCACTCATTTCTTTCGTATTTTTCATCATTCATGATGGACTTATTGTATAAAAAGAGGCCGGCTTTGTCAGCCAGCCCAGCCAAATCTTTTATGATTTAACTAAAACATTCTTAAATTCTTCCGTAAGCAACGGGACAACTTCGAACAGATCTCCTACGATGCCGTAGTCTGCAACAGAAAAGATGCTTGCTTCCGGATCTTTGTTGATCGCAACAATAACTTTGGAATTGGACATACCCGCTAAATGCTGGATCGCTCCGGAAATTCCGCAGGCAATGTAAAGGTCAGGTGTAACAACTTTTCCTGTTTGTCCGATTTGAAGAGAGTAGTCACAATAATCGGCATCACACGCACCGCGGGATGCACCGACTGCAGCGCCAAGCACATCAGCCAATTCTTGAAGCGGTTTGAATCCATCCTCGGATTTCACACCGCGTCCTCCGGCAACGATAATTTTTGCTTCAGATAAATCAACGCCTGTAGAAGCTTTGCGGACAACATCTTTAACAATGGTGCGCAGATCCTTCACATCAACCGCTAGAGAAGACACATCTCCAGAACGGCTTTCGTCTTTTTCAAGCGGAGCAATATTGTTCGGACGGATGGTTACAAATACAAGACCGTCCGTAATTACTTTTTTCTCGAACGCTTTCCCGGAGTAGATTGGACGAGTAAAAACAACATTGTCTCCTGCTTGTTCAAGAGAGGTTACGTCTGAAATCAAACCCGATTGAAGGCGTGCAGCAAGTCTTGGTGAAAGATCCTTACCAAGGGCTGTGTGGCCTAATACCAATCCGTCAGGCTTCTCCTGGCCGATGACTTGAAGCAATGCCTGAACATATCCGTCTGTAGAATACGTTGATAGCAGGCTGTGCTCAGCAAGAATGACTCGGTCTGCTCCATAATGGACTAAAGACTGTCCCGCTTCATTTAAACCTTCGCCGCAAAGCACGGCAACCACTTCACCGCCAGAGGAAATTTCCTTAGCGGCACCAATGGCCTCGTAGGATACATTTCTTAATTCACCGTCACGGACTTCCGCAAGTACAAGAACTTTTTTAGACATGTAGCATTCCTCCTTATATCACTTTTGCTTCTGAGCGTAGTAATGAAACTAATTCTTTCACTTGGTCGTTGACTTCTCCGCTTAAAATTTTTCCAGCTTCTTTTTTAGGCGGCAAGAATACTTCAACGGTCTTTGTTTTTGCTTCAACATCTTCTTCATCGATATCTAGATCATCGATTTCGAGTGTTTCAAGAGGCTTTTTCTTTGCTTTCATGATCCCTGGCAACGATGGATAGCGAGGTTCGTTCAAACCTTGCTGAGCTGTGACGAGCAAAGGAAGCTTCGTTTCAATTTTCTCAACGTCTCCTTCCACATCACGCTCAATCGCTACGTCCGTTCCATTGATTTCAATTTTCGTAATGGTTGTGACTTGCGGGATTCCCAATAGTTCAGCCAAACGCGGCCCGACTTGTCCGGAACCGTTATCAATCGCAACGTTTCCTCCAAGGATTAGATCATATTCTTTATCCTTGAAAAACTCAGCCAGCACTGCAGATGTTGTATATTGGTCGGAGTTCTCAAGATCTTCGTTATCAATTAAAACGGCTTTGTCTGCACCCATAGCCAACGCTGTACGAAGTTCTTTTTCTGACTCTTCGGTTCCTACGGTTACAACCGTCACTTCACCGCCATGAGCATCGCGAAGGGTAATCGCTTCTTCAATCGCATATTCATCATAAGGATTAATGATATACTCGGCACTATCATGAGAAATCTGTCCGTTAGAAATGCTGATCTTTTCTTCGGTATCAAATGTACGTTTTAAGATTACATAAAGATTCATGCTAATCCCTCCAACTATTTTTTAGTTTTGGCTGTTTTCGTAACCTTTGTTGCTCTTAGGAGTAGTTGATTTCCGTTTCAGGATGCTCGCTTTCCGCGGGGCCCGCGGTGAGCCTTACCGGCGCAAGCGCCTACCTCCTCAGCGTATGCGCCTGTGGGTCTCACTTGTCCCGCTTCTCCTGCAGGACAAGGAAGGCTTCGGCAGCGTTATATCGCACGAAGAAAATGTGAAATTCATTTTCGAGGAGTCTCGCACCTTGCACTCCAATCAACTTGTCAATGAAGCCTATTTACAAAAAGATTCCCAAAGCAACAATCTTTTAGAAAAGAGCCTTAAATTTTCACAATGGATCCCAGCAAAAGTAGACATCGTGTTACATTAAAAGATGAATTTAACATAGTGTAACGA